>NZ_CEXZHP010000064.1:0-7856 GCF_982775275.1 Nitrosophilus sp. | reverse complement strand
AACTTGAAGAGTTGAAAAACGTGGAAGTGAACGATGATGGAGATTATGCTTCCTTATGTACAGATAATCTTATAGATAACGCTATTAACGAAAAGCAGGTTCAAGAATTGAAAGAGATTGAAGAGGCTTTGGAAAAGATAGAAAATGGAACATACGGAACTTGCGAAATGTGTGGAGAACCTATTAGAAAGTTAAGACTTAAAGTAAAGCCTTATGCAAAATATTGCATTGTATGTAGAGAGATAATTGAAAAAGAACCAAATAGATAATGAATGTTGCCATTTTGATAGATGCTCTTTTTGATGAAAGAGAGTTTATCTATCCATATTATAGATTTATAGAGGCCGGCTTTTATGTAGATATTGTTTCGATTCAAGGTAAAAGCGTAGAATCAAAACATGGTTTTATTGTAAAAAATAGTTTCTCTATAAAAGATATAAAAAACAAAACTTATGATATTATCTTTATTCCGGGTGGTTACTCTCCAGATAGATTACGGGCAAACAGAGAAATTTTAAATTTTGTAAAAAACTCGTATGAAAAGGGCTCTTTAATATCTGCAATATGCCACGGCCCTTGGGTATTGATCTCATCTGGTATATTAAAGGGAAAAAAGGCAACAGGATATTTTTCTATTAAAGACGATATAAAAAATTCTCAAGCAGTTTATATAGACCAAAAAGTTGTAGAAGACGGCAATATTATTACGGCAACCGACCCTTCTGCCTTGCCTTTGTTTATGAAAAAGATTCTTACTCGTTTTCAATAAAATGGACATAACTTTTTAAAATAATTTCATAAACTATTTTTGCTTCCTCTTTTGTTTCAAATATCCATTCAACGCTTCTTTTTGAAAAATGAAAAACTATTATTTCCTCTTTTAGCAAAAAACTATCTACATTATAAAGATTAACTGGCTCAAAACCGTTATAAGATATAATTAATGGCACTTTCATTAAAATCCTTTAACAAAGATATATAGGAAATTATATGAAAATAATCATTAAAGATAAAGAGATAAATCTAAATGAGATAAAAAACATCTATCCAAGTGCTATAGTAGAACTTGAAAATGGAGAAAAAACCCCGATTTCATTAGAATGGGCTAAAGAAAACTTTGATAAAGTAAAAATTTCTCAATATGCAATAATTATAATATTAAAAAATGAGGATAAAAAGATTGAGATTTTTTTTGATAGTTTTGATGAAATGATCAATAATATAAAAATTCTTTTTGAAAAACTCTCTTCTTAAAATTAAAAAAAATTTATTAAATTCCGATAATAATGCAAATAGAACAAAATTAAATATTTTTAGGATAGGTATATGGATATAGCTACTTTAGTTGGTATGGGTGGCGCATGGCTTTTGATTATTATCTCTATTATAATTGGCGGAAGCCCGATGGCTTTTGTCAACGCGCCATCTTTATTGATAGTTGTAGGTGGTGGGATGGCGGCCGCTTTGGCAAGTTTTCCGATGAAAGATTTTATAAACGGCGTAAAAGCGATAGGAAAAGTTTTTAAACCCGGTATGCCTGATCCTATGGAGACTATAAATTTTTTGGTTGAAACGATGAAAAAGGCAAGAAAAGAGGGGATATTGTCTCTTGAGTCTGATATAGATAAATATTATGAAAAAGATAGGCTTCTTGGCGATATAATGAGAATGTTAATAGATGGACAAGATATCGAAGAGATAGAGAGCAATGTAGAAAACGCGTTGGCTCAAATCGATCAAAAGCTCTCAACCGAAGTAAATGTTTGGGACTCTTTAGGAGAACTTTTTCCCGCCCTTGGAATGATAGGAACTCTTATAGGTCTTATTCAGATGCTTCAAAACCTATCAGATCCGGCAGCCCTTGGTCCCGGCATGGCCGTGGCAATGATAACTACCCTTTATGGCGCTGTTTTAGCAAACGTTTTATGTATTCCCATAGTAAAAAAATTAAAATATTATAAAGATGTAGAGTTGATGTTTAAAGAGTCTTATCTAATTACGGCAAAAGCTATAGAAAAAGGTCTAAATCCAAATTCGTTGCAGCAAAAGCTAGCGGCTTTATACGGTGTTGAAGTTGGTGAATAAAAATGGCAAGAAAAAAGAAAGAGGAGTGTAAGAGTGTCCCAGGTTGGCTAGTGAGCTTTGGGGATTTGATGTCGCTTCTATTGACTTTCTTTATTTTATTATACTCAATGAGTACTATCTCTTTAGAAAAATTTTATCAATCGATTAGAGGATTAACGGAAGCCTTTGGAGGAAGAACTTTAAAAAGCGAAGAGACTATAATTCAGGGGAAAAAAGTAGATCTAAATTTTCCCATGTATCCAAAGATCAAAAAGAAAAAAGCGGTTCAAAAAAAATTGAATGAAATTAAACAGATGCTAAAAAGCGCTGGATTTGAAGCCGAAGTAGTCTCTCACGGAAGTATGATAACTTTAAGATTATACACTGATAAAATTTTTCCTCCCGGAAAAGCTTATCCATATAAAGATGTAATACCTTATATAATGACTCTATGTGATAAGCTAAAAGATAGTGAACTTCCTTTATTAATAGTAGGGCATACGGACAATACACCTATTAAATCAAAAAGATTTAGAAACAATTTAGAGTTATCTACCGCTAGAGCGGTAAATATATTGAGACTATTTATAAAATGCGGATACAATCAAAAAGCTTTAGGAGCCGAGGGAAGAGGGGAGTTTGAGCCGATAGTTCCAAACGACACTCCATCAAACAGAGCCAAAAATAGAAGGATAGAGTTTGTTATCGATCTATCCGTATAAGGAATATTATGGCTAAAAGAAAAAAAGAGGAATGCAAAAGTATCCCAGGATGGCTTGTTAGCTTTAGTGACTTAATGTCGCTTCTTTTAACATTTTTTATTTTATTATACGCAATGAGCACCGTGGATGTTACAAAAGCTATGAAATTTTTATCATATTTTCAGGGAGAAAATCCAAAATTTGCTCCAGAACAAACCGCTATTATGCCTCCTATAGTGCCTTTTTCTACAGATGTTGTATTGAAAATAAAAAAAAGAATTAAAAAACTTCTTCCCGTTTCTGCATACCAAATAGTTGCAACAAAAGAGTATGCACTAATTAGACTTTTTGATGATGTTATTTTTTTACCAAATTCATATAGTTTGACTAAAAAAGCCAAAAATGCTCTTGATGAGATAGCAAAAACGCTAAAAATAATTCAAAAAAGCGTAAAAAAAGGGGAAAAAATAAAAATTAAAATAGTTGGACACACAGATATTTCTACTCCCAGCAAAAAAATAAAAGGGATCAAAGATGCTTGGGATTTATCTATAAAAAGGGCGACGGTAGTTGCCGAATATCTCATATCAAAAGGTGTAGATCCATCTTTGTTTGCGGTAACCGGTTATGGAAACACAAAACCTCTTTATAAATGGAAACATCCTATGTTACAAAGAAGAAACAGTAGGGTAGAGATATTTATAATGGTAGAGGCGGATAGAAAATAATAATCAATACGCCCCGCCATGTTTAAACTCTTCTATCTCCATCTCTACCATTTTATCAATTAAAATTTTAAAAATATCCGCTACTAAATTAGGAGATATTCCTAAAGTTCCAGCAAGATGTCTTACATGATTTAAAACATCGTTAATTCTTTCGTCACTTTTTATCTCTTCAACGCTATCTTTAAATTTTGCGGCCTGTTTTACATATCTGCTTCTTTGCGCTATAAGCTTTACGATCTCTTCATCAATTTTATCTATCTCTTTTCTTACCTCTTCTAATGAGTTGCACTCTTTCATACATTCTCCTTTATATTATTTAATATCATCCATAATACTCGCCGCTTTTTTTAATCTCTCTTTATCAAAATGGGTATAAATTCTTGAGGTATCTAAACTCGCATGTCCAAGAGCTTCTTGAACAAGCACAAGATCTTTGCTTTTCAAATACAAAAGGGTAGCAAAAGTGTGTCTTAGCATATGTGCTCCGTTTTTCTCTTTTCTAATACCGGCTTTTAACAAAATCTTCTCTACTATCCTACTAATATAAGCTTGGGTTAGGGTAGTGCCCCTTTTGTTGCAAAAAAGAAGGTTATCGCTGCATCTTCTTTTTTCAAGCCACTCGTCTAAATCTTTTTTTATATGTTTAGATTTTATCATAACTACTCTTGATTTATTTCCTTTTCCTACAATTTTTAATAGATATACATCTTTATCTAAAATAATATCTTTTATTTTCAAATTTATGGCTTCTGAAACCCTAATACCCGTGTATAAAATCATTTTAATAATAGCTCTGTTTCTTGATGCGATACTTTTTTGAAATGGATAATTTTCAATAGAATTTAAAAATTTTGATATCTCATCTTCGGTTAAATAAACAGGAAGTTTAGTTCCAGCTTTTCCTCTTATTCCTCCCCAATTTTTAAGTTCAATTGCAAAATGTTTAGAAGATCCGTCATCTTCTTCGTTTTGTTTATCTATATAGGAAAAAAAGTTTATCATAGCGGTTCTGTAATTTTTTTTTGTTGCATCGCTAAGACCGGCAGTCGAGGAGGTTAAAAAATCTATTATCATCTCTTCATCGATCTCTTTCATTGAAGATAATCCTAAATTGGTTAAATAGTTGTAAAGTTTTTCCAAAGGTTTAAAATAGGTATTTATACCGATAAGCCCGCAGTTTCTAACTTCTTTTGCAATCATTTCAAGTTCATTTATAGAGTTAACCCCCTTTGTCAATCTATTTATCGCATTTTCAATAACTTTTTGGTTTTTTACCTGTCTATTAGATAAAGTTGTTAATTTATATCTTATATATCTTTCTATCCAAAAAAGGAGAGTTTTATCAAAGCTGGATTTAAAATCTAAAGGGTATCTCATAATATATCCTATAAAAAGTATTGAAAACTATAATTTTCAAACTTTTATCTATCAGGTTGTCTCTACTCTGATATATAAATTTATCAAATTTTATCATATTTTTCTTTTGTTCCTTTGCAAAAGAAATTTTTATTTAAGTTAACAGATGTTAATATTTAAAATCAATTATATGAACGTTTGTTAATATTAACTTTTTATATTATGAACATTTGTTCATATAGTAAAAAATAATTATGAACAATTGTTAATTAAACAAAGGAGAAGCCCATGAATGGGGAAACTAAAAAGGAAATTAATAAAAAAGGAACAAAAGAGAAGATTTTAGATGCAGCTTTAGAGCTAATATCCTTGTATGGATATAAAGGAGCTTCTGTTAGAAAGATAGCAAAGGCGGTAGGTATAAGAGAGAGTGCAATTTATAACCATTTTAAAAATAAAGAAGAGATATTTAAAGAAATAATGAAAGAACTTTTTACCTCCCCTTTTGATCAATATTTTGAAAAAAAACCTATTGAAAAGAGCGCATTAAGAGGTAAAAGATTTTTATCCGAATATGCAGCTGCGATAAAACTTATAACGTTTGATGTAAAAAATGAAAAATTTTTTAAGATAGTTTTATTAGAACTTATGCAAAATAAAGAGGTAAGAGAGCAGTTTTTAAAATATTTTTATGAAGAAAATATCAAAAAGTTATCAACCGCTTTTTTTATAATGATGCAAGAGGGGCTCATTAGAAGTTCAGATCCAAAATTAATGGCACAAGAGTTTTTTGCTCCGTTGTTTTATTTTAGGCTGGAAGTTACCCTTTTAAGACTTGATAAAAAGCCTACAACATTTTTATCTACACTTTTTGAAAAGCATGTAGATTTTTTTTGGGAGAGTATAGCCTCAACCCCTTAAGCTAAGTTGATATTTTTTAATATCAACTCTCTTTTTTCTAAATCCAATTCATATATATCAAAATCATTTGCTAAAAAAAGCCTATTTTTAAAATATTTTTTTGCCTCTTGATAAATTTCGTCTATATTGTGTTTAGAGCTTTTTTTTGAAGATGTAGTATATCTTGAGCTAAAATGAGTTAATATCAAATTTTTTACTTCCATTTTTGAAGCCGCTATAGCTACATTTTTGGCGGTTGAGTGTTTTATATCTATTTTTAGATTGTCATAAACTTCTTGCGTATATGTGGCTTCATGTATCATAACATCTATAGATTCAAATTTTTTTGCTATATCAAATAAAATTTGAGGTTTATCGTTGTCTCCGGCTATTATAATAACCCTACCCTTTTTTGGCTTTTTTAGATATTTTGTTGTATCGATTGTCTTACCTTCTATCGTTACAAATCTATTATTCTTAATCTCAGAGTAAATAGGACCTGGAAAAATTCCATCTTCGATTAGTTTTTTTACATCTAAATTTCCCTTTTTATCATCCTCTTTTAATATAAAGGCAAAACTATCGATGGAGTGGGACAATTTTTTTATAAATATTGTGAAATTTTCTATTTTATACTCTTTTTCTTCCTCTATCTCTACAATTTCTAGTTCAAAACTTAGATTTAATTGGGTATATTTAAAAACGCTTTTTAAAAGATTTTTTATATTTTTTGGTCCAAATATGGTTAATTTTTTTGCGTTTTCTATCATACTTCTTGAAGCCAAAAGGCCAAAAATCCCGTATATGTGATCTCCGTGCAGATGGGTGATAAAAACATATTTTAAAGTAGATAGAGTCAAAAGATCTATCTTTAATATCTGATGTTGCGTTGCTTCTCCGCAGTCAAACAAAAACCACTCTTTTGAATTTTCCTGCTTTAAAGCAATAGCTGAGACATTTCTTTTTTTTGTAGGTTTTCCGGCACTTGTTCCCAAAAAAATTATTTGCAATTTATTTTCCTACAGACTAAATATGCTTTATAAACTAGCTCATTTTTTATATTTTTTATCTCTTTTTCTTCATAATATAAAATTTCAAAATCTATAAATTGATGCAAAAGCTCGTTTTTTTCTAAAAGATATCTTTTATTCATATTTGAAGATAATCTTTTGTTATAAACCAAAGATTCATATATCAATACCCCTTGGTTTTTTAATCCATCTTTAATTTGATTAAAAAGTTCTCTATTTAGATAATTTATACAAATGATTAAATCATAAAAATCTTTTTTTATATTATATTGATCAAGATCAGCAAGTATTGGTGTTATATTTTTAATATTTTTGATATTTTTTAAAGCAATATCTGAAATATCAACCGCATCGACGCTAAAGCCCTTTTTTGCTAAAAATTTACTATTTCTTCCTATTCCGCATGCAATATCCAAAGCTTTTTTAATTTTTGCATATTTATAATATTTTGTTACTATAAGTGAAGGCTCTTTTGGGATATCCTTCTCTTTTTTATATCTTTCATCCCATTTTACTCTATCTTCTATCACTATCTACTCTTTTAACCAATTTTTTATAATGCTCAACCTGTAAAAAACTTTTCTCAAGTCTCCATCTTAAAACAAATTCAACAATCTTATCTTTCAATATCTCCTCTATCTTTTCCGCCCTTCCAAAATATCTTAAGTTTATATTTTTCAATTTTTTATCTATCTTTTTTATGGCAATTATCTGTATATATTTTTTCTCTTGAAGTTTTCCAAAATTTTCATCATCCAATGATATTCCGCTTAGATTCATAGCTTTAAAATCAAATAAATCATCAAATATTTTTACTTTTTCATCAATATTTAGTTCAAAAAAAAGCTCTTTTAATCTATTTTTGTTCTCTTTTCTAATTATTTCAAAACTTACGATCTTATCTGTTAATTTTTTTAATCTTTCTAATTTTGATTCCATTTCTTTCTCTTTTTAAAATGATATTAAATAATATGTTAGAAAATCCTCCAACAACCACTGAAGGAAGAAATAATATGTTCCGTAAATTACATGAAAATATGTAATAGTTACATTTAAAATTATATTTAATCATCTAG
>NZ_CEXZHP010000063.1:4393-7863 GCF_982775275.1 Nitrosophilus sp. | reverse complement strand
TAAAAGAGCTTTCAGATGAGATTGCAAAATTTAATGAAAAAGTTAGAAAAATAAAATCTGGAGAAAAAGTAGAATAAAAGGATAGAAAATGGTAAGACATATAATCGCGATAATTGCAGGAGCATTAACAGTAGCCGCTATTGTTTATATGGCAAAACTTGATATGGAAGTTGAAAAACTCAAGAAAATTCAAGAGATAATAGAAAAGTCAAAACTTGAAGTTCCGGCGGCAAAAGCCACAAAAGCTATACCTCAGCCGCAAGAAAAGGCTAAAGAGGAAGAGAGTGAAGAGGAGAAAAAACTAAAAGTCTTAAAAGAAAAAGCCGGAAGATTAGCGGCATTTGAAGTTAGTCCATTATATCGTAGAAACTGTGCGTCATGTCACGGTGTTAACGGAGAAGGGGCCGTTGGACCAAAACTGATTGGTAAAAGTGAGAGTGAAATTTTAGGGGCCTTGATGGATTTTAAATCTGGAAAAAGAAAAAATTATGTAATGTTTGGACTTTTAAATAATATGAAAGATGAAGATTTGAAATCTCTTGCTAAAGAGATAGGGTCTTTTGAAGAAAAAATGAAAGAAGCATCTAAATAAGGATGAGAAGGATATCTCTTTTCATCCCTCAAAAAGGAGGGGAAATTGGATAGATATAATTGGAGTGTAAAAGAGTTAGTTAACGCGCCTCTTTTATCTACCTTATACTACATAAACAAAAAAGGTAAGATTAGACCAACTTGGAGATTTTGGAGATGGCTTAGTATTATAGTTATAAATTTGGCCTTTTTCTTATCATATTTTATAGATATTCAGTTTTTAGAAGGCACTCTTACCGGATCAAGACTTCTTGGATTTCATTTGATAGATCCTTTTGCGGCTCTTGAGATCTTAGCCGCTGAGCATCATATCCATACAAATATTATTATTGGAACTGCTACGATAGTTGGCTTTTACTTTCTTGTTGGAGGAAAAGCTTTTTGCGGTTGGGTGTGTCCATACGGCTTATTGAGCGAAATAGGCGAGCATATACATCAAAAACTTGTAAATAAGCATATTATTAAAGAGAGAAAGTTTGATCCAAGAGTTAGATATGTTTTTTGGGTTATATTTTTGGCTGCCGCGGCATTGGACGGATATTTGGTGTTTGAGATAATAAATCCTGTTGGTATTATTAGTAGATTTATTGTTTATGGCTGGAGTTTGGCAATAGTTTGGGTGCTTGTTATTTTGGCAATCGAGATATTTTTCTCAAGACGAGCTTGGTGCAAATATGTTTGTCCTATAGGAACAACATATAGCTTTATTGGATGGGTAAGCCCAATGAAAGTTCAATGGGATATGCAAAAGTGTGATCACTGTGCTGCTTGTTTTATTGCATGTCCTGAAGATCATGTTTTAGAGTTTGCAAAAGCTAAATATGATGAAGAGAGAAAGAAAAAAGGGATTACTAAAGAGTTTGTTAAAGATGGTGATTGTATAATGTGCGCTAGATGTTTTGATGTTTGCCATGAAGATGCATATAATTTTGAATTTAGGTTGAAGAATCTGATATGATAAATATAAAAAATGCCGTAAAAAAGTTTATGGATGTAAATGTATTGGATAACGTTAATTTAGCTATAAAGGATGGGGATAAAATAGCTTTGATGGGTCCAAACGGAGCGGGGAAAACCACTCTTGTTAGATCAATATTAGGTTTTTATCATCTTGATAATGGTAAAATAGAGGTAAACGGATACAACCCAATAAAAAACAGAACAGAAGTTCTAAAATTTATCAGTTTTATTCCACAAACGCCTCCACCTATAAAACTTAGCGTGGAGGAGTTGTTGGAGTATGTTTCAAAAAGTTCAAACGTAAGTGTAAAAAATATCGAAAATACGGCTTTTAAGATGGATTTAGATATCCATAAGAATATAAAAAAGCCTTTTTTCAAATTAAGTGGCGGTATGAAACAAAAGCTCTTGATCGCAATAGCGATCGCTAAAAATAGCTCAATATTGATATTTGATGAACCTACCGCAAATTTGGATCCAAAAGCAAGAGAAAAATTTTATATGCTACTAAAAAACCTTGACAAAAATATTACTACTATCTATATCACGCATAGACTTGAAGAAATTGAAGGGCTTGTTAATAGAAAAATATATATGGATTTAGGAAAGATTGTTGAAGATGAAAAAATTGAGAATTAGAAATATTATTTTTATTATTTTAACTGTTTTTGCCTTTATGGGGTGTGAAAAAAAAGACTATACAAAAGAGGCGGCTGTTATGCACTGGGATAGAGATATGTGTGAACGGTGCAAGATGGCTATAAGTGAGAGAAAATTTGCCGTTCAAGCCGTTGATGAGAATGGAAAAGTATATAAGTTTGATGATATCGGATGTTTGATTTTATGGCAAGCAAAAGAGCATCCTGAGATAAAATTTAAAAAAATATGGATAACAGACGCAAAAACAGGGGAATGGATAGACGCTAAAAAGGCAAAATATACAACCGATAGCATAACGCCTATGGGGTATGGTTTTGCGGCTCATAAAAAAGGAACGGAGCCAAAGAATAAAGAGGTTATAGATTTTGAAGAGGTTAAAAGAAGAATAATAAAAATAGGAAAATAATGAAGAATCTTTTTTTAATAGCAAAACTTGATATCGCAGAATCTGCTAGAAGCAAATGGTTTTTTGTATATCTGTTTGTTTTTGGCGGACTTATGGCGCTGTTTTTTATCACCGGAATAACCGATAGCGTTGTGATGGGTTTTACAGGGCTTAGTAGGTTGCTGCTTATTTATATGCAAGTAACTATAGTGATTTTGCCTATATTTATACTTATAACCACCGTTAAATCCATTTCCGCAGATAGAGAGAGTGCAATTTTGGAGTATATGCTATCTTTTCCTATATCTTTAAAAGATTATTATTGGGGGAAAATGCTTGGAAGATTTTTTATAGTTTTTTTCCCGGTTATTTTGGCTCTTATATTGGGAGTTGTATGGGGAGTGTTTAAAGGTGGTGATCTTCCTTGGAAGATGCTATTGATTTATAGTGCACTTTTATTTTCTATGTGTGCGGTATTTTTAGGAATTGCATTTTTTATATCCACTATTGTAAAATCCCATGACGTTGCTTTAGGAGCAAGTTTTGTTGTATGGATTACTTTGTTGGCGTTTATTGATATCGCTTTAATCGGTCTTATGCTGCAAAACAGATTTGATGATAATTTTATTATCACTTTGGCGCTTTTAAATCCTATGGAGGTTTTCAGAGTTGGTGCGATAAGTCTATTTGATCCGGAATTAACAGTAATGGGACCTGTTGCTTATTTTCTTCTTGATAGTTTTGGTCATACTCTGTTTATATTGTATTCAATTTTTTATCCGCTTTTTTTGGGTGCTGTTTTTGCTTTTTTAGGTTATCTGTTTTTTAAGAAAAAAGATCTATTATAGGAGGGTTTATGAAAAAGATATTTATA
>NZ_CEXZHP010000063.1:0-4293 GCF_982775275.1 Nitrosophilus sp. | reverse complement strand
GATTTTAAAAAACTTCTTGTAAAAGATTATTTAAGCGGAGAGTGGATAGACGCAAAGAAAGCTTTATATATGTTTGGAAGCAAACTCCAGGGGCCAAAGGGGGACGATTTGATACCTCTTAGAAATCAAGATGCGGTAAATATATTTAGATTAAAATATGGTGGAACAAAAGTTTTAACTTTTCCCGATATCAAAAAAAGAGGATACGCTCTTATTAAATATCTTGATATGCCCTAATTAAGGAGAAAAGAAAAAGTTTTTAACCCAGCTTTTCTCTTTTTCATTTAAGGTTATACTTTTTATAACCTTTTTATTGTCATCCAAAATCAAAAGCTTATCTCCTTTTAGCTCTAAATGGGTTTTTCCCCATTTTTTTAACATATCGTCAAATGCTAAAAATACTTTTTCATTTGCGATATCCAAATCTTCTCCGGTTCTTTTATCAACTATATCCAAGCCTCCAAACTCTTTTTGAATCTTATATGGAAAATAGGGCATTATCTCATTATAAACCCTTAAATTTTTCTTTTGGGGCATGTTTGTAATAAGAGCTACCGCACTTAAAAAAATAAAAATAAAGAAAAAACCAAAAAACAGTTTTCTACTAAACATTTTCCTTCCTTTTAAAATATTTGTCAATATACTCTTTTGCTTTTTCATCTAAAAGTCTCATTCTCTCTTTACCTTTTGGTAACGTTTTTCTTAGATTTTTTATCTCTTTTATAAAAGAGGAGATATCTTTTGGAATTAAATTTTCAATAGCTCGTCTTAAATATTTGGATAGAGCAGGGGATGCTCCGGATGTGGAAAAGGAGATTATTAAATCATCTTTTTTTATGTATGAAGGAAAGATAAAATCGCAATAGTCTATACTATCTACACTATTACATAAAATCTTTTTTTCTTGACATTCAAGATAAACATTTTTTTGAAGATCTATATCGTCTGCTGCCACTATTACTATAAAAAAACCCTCAACATCCCCTTTTTCATACTCTTTTTTTATATATCTTAGGTTAAATTTATTTATAAACTCATTCACACTCTCTTCTATTTTTGGTGAAATTATAGTTATATTTTTTGTAAAATCAAGTAAATGGGATATTTTATCTGAAGCTATTTTGCCGCCGCCGATTACCAGTATTTTTTTGTTTTCAAGTTTCAAATATGCCGGAAAAAAACTCATATCTCTCCTTTTTGTTTAGATATAATAACATATAATATTAAAAAGGCATTTGATGACTATCAAGGAAAATTTTATAAATAAAAACTACAATTTTTAAAACTTTAATAAAAGGGCGCAGATGCAAAATGAGTTTTTAACGCTTATTCAAAAAGAGTTTCCTATCGAAGAGAGACCCTTTAAGGTTTTGGCGCAAAAATTAAACAGCTCAGAATCTGAAATATTAGAACTTTACAAAAAATTAAAAAATGAAAAGATTATCCGTCAAACTTCGGCGATTTTCGATACTAAATCTTTAGGATACGAATCAAGCTTGGTTGCTTTTATGGTAGATGATATTGAAGAGGCGGCTAAATTTATAAATACCCATCCAGGCGTTAGTCACAACTATGAAAGGGATAATGAATATAATCTTTGGTTTACAATTGCCGTTGAGCCAGACTCAAAGCTTGGGCTTAAAAGAAGTGTTGAATTGATGGCAAAAAAGGTAGGGGCAAAAGATTATATAATATTACCTACTATAAAAATGTTTAAAATAAAAGTTCAACTTGATTTAAAAGGAGATAGGGCAAAAAAGGAGAAGATAAAGAAAAAAGAAAAAATTAAATTTGATCTTAAACCTATCCATTATGAGTTGATAAAACTTTTGCAAGAGGATATAAAACCTCAAATTACCCCTTTTGAAAATATTGTTAAAAAATTAAATATTGATTATGAAGAGCTAAAAAAAGAGGCAAAAAGACTTCAAGATGGAGGATATCTAAGAAGATTTGCATCTATTTTATATCATAGAAGAGCAGGCTTTAGCGCAAATGCGATGGTTGTTTGGAATGTAGATGAAAAAAGAGCCTATGAGATAGGAGAAACTGTGGCTCAATTTAGCGCCGTAAGTCACTGCTATTTAAGACCGGTTTATCCAAACTGGCCCTATCCTCTTTTTTCTATGATACATGGAAAAACAAAAGAGGAGGTTGAAGAGGTTGTAAAAGAGATAGAAAAAGAGATAAAACCAAAAGATTATAAATATCTATATTCAACAAGAGAGTTTAAGAAACAAAGAATAAAATACTTTTCGCCTCAATTTAAAGAGTGGGAGAAAAAATATGCTTAATTTTTTTAAAGAAGAGGCGATATTTATATTTATCGCTTTATTTGTTTTTGCAATAGCTTTGTTTATAGTTACAAGACCTTTTGTAAATGTTAATGCAAAAAAGGTTTTATCTATACTTTCTCTTTTTTTGATAGGTGGGCTTATTTTTCATTATAATTATAGAATAAATCATATAAAAGAGGTAAAAAAGGCTTTTGAAGAGGGCAAAAATATTTTATGTTTGGATAAAACAAACAAGCTTGGACAGGTAATGGTAAAAAAAGGAGAATGGAAGCTAAAAGGGGATATTTTTGTTCACCCGGAATTTCCAAGAGGATACAATATAAGACAATGTATCGTAGAATAGGCTATTTTTCTATTTTATAAAATAGCTCTATCGAGTTTTTTTCGGGTGAAAGCGTTACTTCGCTTTGTAGATGTCTATCTATTTTATATCTTATTACGATAGTAGATATTTTATCGTTTTTATAAAGTATAGTTATTTTATCGGCTATTTTTTTGCCAATCTCAAATCCAATTCTGCTACCTGAGGTAATTAGAGAAAATTTATCAAGTTTCAACCCAAAAGACTCAACCAAATCTTTAATAAAAAAGTTGCTAAAGATTCCAGTAATTTTGTCACCGCCGGCAGATTTAAATAAAAGATTTGATAGTTTTGAGTCAAAAAGAATCATCGCTAAGATGTCGTTTTGAGAAAGATAAGGTTCAGATTCGAAAAAGATGAGGGGATTTCTTAAATCTCCGGTTATTTTAATATAAATGATATATTCATCTTTTTCATGTTCAACAAGAATATTTAAAAATGGGTTTTTAGGCGGTCCGTAAAAATCTATTTCGCTTTTTTTAATTTTGAAAATTTTTCTATTAAAGTTATAAACTCCATTTTTAACCAATATCTGTCCAAGAAGCTGGATATCTTTTTGAAACTCTTTATATACCGTAATATCAGGGATTAATGCTGCGTTTAGATCTTTTATGGAATATTTTATACTATTTTTTGAGAAGATATGTATATTTAAAAAGATATGATTTTTAAAAAATTCAGATTTTTCTTCTCTTTTTTTATCTACTATTATTATATCTTCATCTTCAACCAATTTTATTTTTCTTGGGTTATAAAAAATCTCTCCTTTTTTTAAAAAGATCTCTCCATCTGCGGATATATCTTTATTTTTTATATAAATATCGATATCGGCGTCTAAAATGGCAACCCCTTCAATAGATGAGTATTTATAATCTTTTGTCGATATTTTAAATTTTCCATATTTTTTAAAATCGTAAAACCCATCTATTTTTATTTTATCATCTATCCAAAACTCTTTTATTGATATTTGATTTTTTAAAAACTCGATTTTTGAACTTTTAGTAGCGTAAAACCCATGGTTTCCAAAAACGGCTGCATAATAATCTATAACAATATTTCTCATATCTCCCCTAAAATGTGTTTTAAAATATGATAAGGTTAAATAGTTATATTTTTTATATTCATACCAAAACCAAGGGGAGTTGATATCCGCAATATAACTTTTTCTTTTTAGATCGATAAATATTTTTGTATGGATTTGGGCATCAAAATTGTATGGGGGAAGATTGTAAAGATTTGAAATTTTGGTATAAAGATCTTTTAGGGAGTATATATCTAAATTTATATTTAATTTAGAAAAATTTCCAAAAATTTTTATATTTGTTTCCTTTGAAATCTTTATATCGGCTGAAAAATTTTTATCTTTAATGGATAAATTTGCTTTGGCAAATGAGTTATAAATATGGGCGAAAATCTTTTTATCAAATGAAACCTTTGCATAAATTGGAAATAGATTTTTATTGATATCTAATATAGAGTTTTTAGCCTTTCTTACTACAAAATCGATATTTTTATCTTGATATTTTCCTTTTATTTTTATCAAATTTGAAAATATACTAAAATTTAGTCTCAATTTTTCTTTATATTTTCCGTCAATTTTTAAAGTAAAATATATATCTTTTAAATTTTTAGGAT
>NZ_CEXZHP010000062.1:0-7873 GCF_982775275.1 Nitrosophilus sp. | reverse complement strand
GGCAAGTAAACAGATGGATGAGAGTTTAACATTAAAAGAAGATGAAGAAATTGAACAAAAGGCTGCGCAATGATAACGCTAAATCATTATCTAATATTATCTGCCATTCTTTTTAGTATAGGGCTTGTGGGTATATTAAGAAGGAAAAACCTTCTTATGCTTTTTTTTGCAACAGAGATGCTGTTAAATGCGGTAAATATAGGTTTTGCCGCGGTATCAAAATATTATGGGGATTTAACGGGACAACTTTTTGCTTTTTTTATAATAGCAATTGCCGCTAGCGAGGTTGCGGTTGGGTTAGGGCTATTGATCATATGGTATAAAAGAGTTGGAAGCATCGATCTTGATACGATGCAATCAATGCACGGGTAAGGGAAGGCTCATGGAAAAATATCTATATTTGGCACTATTTTCGCCTCTTGCAGGCTCACTTTTTGCTGCTATTTTTGGTGCGCAACCAAAAAAGCTATTTACCGGGATCGTAACGTCATTTTTACTTTTTGTATCCCTATTTAGTTCTTTATATCTATTAAGTTATATATCGACAACCGGAAATATTATTCATGTAAAACTTTTTGATTGGATAAATGTCGGCGGTTTGGATATTCCTTTTGGATTTATAGCAGATAACGTTTCGGTAATAATGATGGTAACAGTTACCACTGTATCTGCTCTTGTTCATGTCTATTCTATAGGATATATGAAGTATGACGAAGGATTTAATAGATTTTTTTCATATTTGAGCGCCTTTGTTTTTTCAATGATGGTTCTTGTAATGAGCGATAATTTTGCTGGACTTTTTATTGGATGGGAAGGTGTTGGTTTATGTTCTTGGCTACTTATTGGATTTTGGTATAAAAAACAGGATGTAACAAGGGATATTAACCCATCAATTAGTCCATCTTGGGCTGCTAACGAAGCTTTTATAATGAACAGGATCGCCGATCTTGGTATGCTAATTGGCCTATTTTTAATATATTGGAATACCGGATCGTTGCAGTATGATGTTGTATTTAAAGATGTATCAACTTTAAATATCGCTTTAGTTACTTCAATAGGTATATTTTTATTTATCGGTGCGATGGGTAAATCTGCTCAATTTCCTTTACATACTTGGTTGGCCGATGCAATGGAAGGTCCAACGCCGGTTTCTGCGCTAATTCACGCCGCAACTATGGTTACTGCCGGTGTTTATTTGGTAATTAGAGCAAATCCGATATATTCAACTATTCCAGATGTTGGACTTTTTATAGCGACACTTGGCGCATTTGTCGCTGTTTTTGCTGCCTCTATGGCTTTAGTAAATCAAGATTTAAAAAGAATTATCGCCTACTCTACCCTTAGTCAGCTTGGATATATGTTTGTTGCAGCAGGCCTTGGAGCATACTGGATAGCTCTATTTCATTTGATGACGCACGCATTTTTTAAGGCTCTTTTATTTTTAGGAGCAGGAAACGTTATGCACGCTATGGATGACGAGCTAAACATTTTTAAGATGGGCGGCCTTCATAAAACGATGAAATGGACCGCAATTATGATGATAATAGCTTCACTCGCCCTTGCTGGTATATATCCGTTTGCAGGATTTTTCTCTAAAGATAAAATTTTAGAGGTTGCCTTTGATTCGCATCATTATATATTGTGGTTTATGCTTTGGGCAGGTGCGGGAATGACAGCTTTTTATAGCTTTAGATTGGTAATGCTTGTCTTTTTTGGCGAAGAAAGATATAAAAAATTTGGTTTTCATCCGCATGAAGCCTATTGGTATATGCTTTTGGCGATGGCGCCTTTAGCAATCTTGGCTATAATTGCTGGATTTTTTGAAGAAAGTTTTGAGCATTTTGTAACTATGATACTTCCTGAATACCATTTTCATGTTCACGGCATAGCAACCGTTGCTTTAATTGGTGTAACTACGCTAATCGCAGTAAGCGGCATAGCATTTGCCGTGTATAAATATTCAACAGGCGGGTTTAGTGAAAAATGGAAAGAGACTTTTATATATAAACTTCTATTCAATCAATATTATATACCTATTTTTTATGAAAAAGTTTTTTCAAAACCTTATGCCGAACTTTCAAAAATAGCGTGGAAAGAGTTGGATCTAAGAGTGGTTGACGCAACGGTAGATTTTATCGCAAATATCATATACAAATCTGGATTTAAAGGTAGAGTGGTTCAAAGCGGAAACCTATCTGCTATGCTTAGATGGATGGTTATAGGTATGATCGCTCTACTAATATTAGCAATAGTTTATAGTCCGGTAAGGTAAGGAGAATTTAGATGGATCATATTTTAACGATACTGGTATTTTTTCCGGCGATTGCTGGGATGCTTGGATTTATCGTAAATAAAGATAGTATTAGAGCATATGGTATAACCGTTGCCGCGATAGAGTTTATACTTTCATTGTGGTTGTGGTTTAGTTTTGACGGAAGTAACGGAGGTTTTCAATTTGTAGAGCTAATACCTCTAATTCCAGAATATGGGATAAACTACTATTTTGGAGTTGACGGAATATCTTTGTTTATAATAGTTTTATCAACCTTTATAACTTTAATCGGACTTATTTCTTTAACTATTGAGAAAAATTTAAAAAACCTAATCGTCTCTTTGTTATTTTTAGAAATGACGATGGTAGGTGTTTTTGTCGCATTAGATGCTGTTATGTTTTATATCTTTTGGGAACTATCTTTGGTTCCTATGCTTTATATTATCGGTTATTGGGGAAGCGAGCTTAGAATATACGCGTCAATTAAGTTTTTCCTATATACCTTTACCGGCTCACTTATAATGTTAGTTGGTATGCTTTATCTTGCGTATCTATATTATCAAGCGACCGGAACAATTAGTTTTGCGATTACAGATTGGCACAATCTAATATTGCCTTATGATACTCAGATATGGCTATTTGTGGCATTTTTTATCGGTCTTGCTATTAAAGTCCCCATGTTTCCGTTTCATACTTGGCTGCCATACGCTCACGGACAAGCTCCTACAATCGGTTCGGTAATACTTGCAGCGGTATTGCTAAAAATGGGAACTTACGGTTTTGTAAGGCTATCTTTACCAATTTTTCCAGATGCTTCTGTTGCTGCAATAGTGCCAGTTGCTATATTGTCTCTTATTATGATTATTTATACAGCGATGGTTGCTTATGCTCAAGAAGATATGAAACAGGTAATCGCTTATAGTTCTATCTCCCATATGGGTGTGATAGTTCTTGGAACGTTTGCTATGAACGTAGAAGGAATTGCTGGATCAATATTTTTAATGATAAGTCACGGTATAGTAAGCGGCGCACTTTTTATGCTCGTTGGAAATATCTATGATAGAAAACATACAAAACTTATTCGCGAATTTGGCGGTTTAGCTGCAGTTATGCCAAAATATGCGACAATATTTGGTATTATGCTAATGGCTTCAGTAGGACTTCCTTTAACTATAGGGTTTGTAGGAGAGTTTTTAAGTCTATTGGGTTTTTATAAAGTATCTCCTGGAATGACCATATTAGCCGGAACCTCTATAATATTGGGTGCAGTTTATATGTTAAGACTATATAAAGAGAGTTTTTTTGGACCTATAACAAAAGAGGAAAATAAAAAACTTGTTGACTTAAACGCAAAAGAGCTTTTTTCTTTGGTTCCTTTAGTATTAGTCGTAATTTGGCTAGGAATTTATCCAAAACCTGTATTAGGTCCTATAGATACAAGCGTAAAAAATATGCTGGAGTTGATGGAGAAAAAGGCGATTACTAAAGAAGCAAAAGAACTGCTTAGTTCAAACAGAGTTAATTTGGAGGCACAAAAATGACGCCAATTAGTGTTAGTTTAGAATCCTTAAATCTTATTACACTGGCTCCAATGCTTATAGCAATTGCCGGTGGTTTGGTGATTTTATGTATCGATTTGATTGCAAAAAATCTGCATAAATCTTTATATGTAATGCTTTCAATTTTGTTTTTGTTTATAGACTTGGGCGCAATAATAGGTTTGGAGGCAAACCAAAGAGGCTTTTTTGATGTAATGTTGGTTGATGGTATCGCCATACTTTCTCAAATCATAATCGTAGTTGCTTCAATGCTTTTTATACCTTTGGCATTAACTTCAAAGAGATTTCATGAATTTAGTTTGCCAGAATTTTTTGCACTATTTTTATTTATGATTTCTGGTTTTCAGTTTATGGTAGCTACCGATAACCTAATCTTAATTTTTGTAGGTCTTGAAACTGCGAGTTTAGCTTTATATACATTAATTGCAATGCATAACAGAGAAAAGAGTTTTGAAGCCGCGATAAAATATTTTACAATGGGTGCGTTAGCCGCAGGTTTTTATGCTATGGGTTCTATGATTTTATATGCCTTAACGGGAAGCGTAGAGCTTTATAAAATCGCCGAAGTTTTAGCTGCAAGAGGTTATGAGCCTATTTGGGCTGTTTTGGCTGCAGTATCCTTTATGATTGCGGCAATTGGATTTAAATTGTCTATGGTGCCTTTTCATACGTGGACGCCAGATGTGTATGAGGGTGCAAGTGCTGCGCTTGCCGGTTATATGTCTGTTGTGCCAAAAATTGCCGGCTTTGTAGTAGCTATGAGACTTTTTGAATTTTTAATACATAGCGATGTTACATGGGTTAGAGATATCTTATATGGCGCAGTGGTTTTGACTATGACTTTTGCAAATATCGTAGCACTTGTGCAAGATGATGTAAAAAGAATGCTTGCTTATAGCTCTATCAGCCACGCAGGATTTGTAATGGCGGCAATAATGATTGGCACTACACAGGCAAATAGCGGCCTGTTTTTATATTGGATTTTATTTTTGTTTACTAACCTTGGTGCCTTTGCTATGCTTTGGATTTCAAGGCACAAAAGCGCGATATGGCATAAAAGGTTTGATCATCCTTATGAGAAATTTTCCGGATTAGTTCAGATAATGCCCGTTGCTGCTACGATAATGGCTGTATTTATGTTAAGTTTAGCTGGAGTTCCTCCTTTTAGCCTATTTTGGGGCAAACTTTATGTAATGAGCGCTGCGGTAAATGCGGGATATATAATTTTAGCTCTTATCATGGCAGTAAATAGCGCAATTAGTGCATATTATTATCTAAAATTAATAGTTTATATGTTTATGAGAGAACCGGTAACCGATAGTAGCACGATATATTTTAAAAATGCTTCTTTATCATTGAAAACTATTGTTGGATTGTCGGCGGTAGCCACCATTTTATCAGTAGTTTTAATCTCTCCTTTAATGCAGTATATTACTCATCTTGTTAGTATAAGCGGATTTTAAACCGCTTATCTAACAAAATTCTTTTAAAATAATATCTTTTAATTTTTCTTTACTCTCTGATATTTTACTTTTAAACTGTGTTTTATTAAACGTTATCTGTCTTTTTGCAAGATGATAGGTATTTGTTGATATTTTTCTTATTAGAGTATCTAAGTCGATTTTACCATCTAAATATTGCAGTGTCTCTTTTATTCCTATAGCTTTCATGGGGTTTATATTCCTGCCATACTTTTTTTCAAGATAAGCAACCTCGTCTATTAAACCCATTTCAATCATCTTTTTTGTTCTATTTAATATCTTCTTCTTTAAAATATCTTTATCAATTAAAATTTCAAATATAGGCAAATTTTTTATAACAGGAACTTTTGGATTTTTTAAAAAATAGATAGTTGGAGCCATTTTTGTTTCAAAATATAGATCTAGAGCCTTTTGTATTCTATATCTATCGTTTGGTGATATCTTTTTTGCAAAATTTTTATCGATATTTTCTAAAAATTCATAAGCTTTTTTTAAATCACGTAACAAATTATTGGTTTTTTCTTTAGCTGATTGTGATATTTTAGGTATTTTTGAAATGCCATCGATTAGTGTTTTTAGATAAAAGCTGGTTCCTCCAACTATGATAAGATTTTTTTTCTCTTTTTTTGTTATGTTTTTTGCTTTTTTATAAAGCTCTATGAATATATCTACGTTAAAATGTTCATCTGGATAAAACTCATCTATCCCAAAATGCTTAATCTCTTTTAATTCATCTTTTGTAGGCTTTGCAGATACTATATCAATCTCTTTATATATGCTTAAACTATCAAGAGATAATATATTTGCATTACACTCTTTTGCTATCTCAATAGCCAATTCGCTCTTTCCGCTTGCAGTTGGACCAATTATTGCTATCTCATTCATAAGCAAATTATACAATATTTATGGGTATAATTTTTTTCAAAAAAACTTTTATTTAGGATAGAAAATGCAAAAGATTTTAAAAATTTTAAAGGATTTTAACGAATTTGTCATGTTTAAACATACTATTTTTAGTCTTCCTTTTATATTTATCGCGATGATAGTAGCAGCAGATGGTTGGTTTGGTTATAGGCTTCTTTTGTTAGGATTGATTGCAGCTGCAAGTGCAAGAAATTTTGCAATGGGAGTTAATAGATATTTAGATAGAGATATAGATGCATTAAATCCAAGAACCGCTAATAGACCAAGCGTTGATGGGAGGATAAAAGAGAATTGGCAGATTGCCTTTATAGCAATAAATGGATTGATTTTTATTGGTACGGCATATTTCATAAACAAACTAGCTTTTATTTTATCATTTCCAATACTTTTTATATTGGCTATATATAGTTATTTTAAAAGATTTTCCGAATTTGCCCATATAATACTTGGTGTCTCATTAGGATTGGCTCCAATTGCGGGGGTTGTGGCCGTTGAGGCAAAGATAACTATATGGAGCCTATTTTTGGCCTTAGGAGTAATGTTTTGGGTAGCTGGATTTGATCTATTATACTCTTTGCAAGATATCGATTTTGACAAAAAAATGGGGCTTTTTTCCATACCTTCAAAATATGGCGTAAATTGCACCCTTTTTATCTCAAAACTATTTCATTTTTTAACGGTTCTTTTTTGGTTATTTTTCGTTATTGAGGCAAATTTGGGATTTTTTGGTTATTTGGCTGTTGCTGTTTCTGCCATAATGCTTTTTTGGGAACATCTTATTGTAAATAGAGACTTTAAAAAGATAGATAAAGCATTTTTTACCGTAAACGGATATCTAGGAATTCTTTTTTTGATATTTATTATATTAGATACTATTTTTTAATTCTTTTAAAATATCCAATACTTCTTTATCATCTACATCATACCATTTTTGGTATGCGTCTGCTACTGCATAAAATGGATATGGCGTATATAAAGCAATAACCTCGTCAGCTTTTTTCGAAAAATACTCAACAGCCTGCAATGATGCAGTCGGGGTAGCAACAATGATCTTTTTGGGAGATAATTTTTTTAGCATATTTATCGCTGCGCTCATTGTAGATCCCATTGCTATTCCGTCATCAACTAATATTACTATTTTATCTTTTATATCTTTTAAATTTCTGCCATCTCTTAAAACATTGATTCTATGTTTTATCTCTTTTTTCTGTTTTTCAATCTCTTTTTGTATATCCTCTTGTGTTACGCCATATAAAGCATTCTCATTTATAAACAAAGATCCATCTTCGCAAATTGCCCCATATCCGCTTTCAGGATTAAAAGGATAAGATAATTTTCTGCATATTATCAAATCAAAATCGCTATTTAGATATTTTGCTACTTCTGCTCCTACTTCAACGCCTCCTCTTGGTATTGCTAAAACTATAACATCTTTTTTATTTTTATATTTTTCCAATTTCAATGCCAATTTTTTTCCGGCGTCTTTTCTATCTTTAAACATAGTAACTCCTTTTGATATAATAATTTTATGAAAATCGATAATAGTTGGCAAGATATAATAGAAAAATCTTTTAATTGTCTTGATAAAGAGTATTTATCATTTTTAAAAAAAAGCAAATCATACTTTCCTGATTTTG
>NZ_CEXZHP010000061.1:0-7944 GCF_982775275.1 Nitrosophilus sp. | reverse complement strand
TTGATACGTCTTATATATCTAACTTGCAAAAAAGAGTTTAAAATACCCTCTTCTTTACCAAAAGAGCCCTTCATAGTGGCTTTTTGGCATGGAAATCTTTTGATGCAGCCATACCTTTATAAAAAGGTGAGAAAAAATCACAAAATTGCCGTTATGATAAGCGAACATTTTGACGGGGAGATAATCGCAAAGATCGTAAAAAAGTTTGGTATCGAATCGGTTAGAGGATCCACAAAAAAAGGTGCCGCGAAAGTTTTGCTTCAGGCGATAAGAAAACTAAGAGAAGGTTATGATATCGCCATAACTCCCGATGGTCCAAGAGGACCTATAAAAAGCGTGGCTGATGGGATAGTAGCCATAAGTCAAAAAGAGGATGTTTATATAGTAGTATTTTCTTATGAAGCCTCAAGTTTTTGGGAACTAAAAAGTTGGGATAGATTTATGATACCAAAGCCTTTTAGTAAGTTAACTTTTAAGGTAAAGGAGCCTTTTAAAGTAACCGGGATGGAAAAAGAGAGTGCAAAGAATTTTATAAAGATGCAAATGATACAATAACCATAAATAGATTAAAGGCGAGTTGTGTCGGATTTTGAAGAAAATATTATTTATAAAGATTTGATCTTAGCAAACGCGTTTAAACAAGATATCATATGCAAAGATTCAAATAAAAATAAAGAGGATAGATTTTTATATAAAAATATTGAGTCAAAATTTGATATAGGCTTTTTAAAAGATGATTTAAAAAACCTCAAAAATCGCTATATTCTTTCGCCTTACGCCATTTTATACGAGCTATACAAAGAAAAAAAGGATGAAAAGGCTTTATATATATTAAATCAAAAAGATTTTATTACATATGGGGTTTTTAAAGAGGGTTCTTTAATATTTTGCGAACATTTAAAAAAAGAAAAAGATTTCGATTTTAAAATAGTTACCGAAGAAATTATAAAAAATTTTTACAAAGGGGAGTGCTGCTATTTTTTGGAGAGGATCTATCTTTTTGATTGCGATGATATAAAAGAAAAAAACATCAAAGAATTATATGAGAGTATACTTATAGAGATAGACGTAGAAAAAGGAAAAATCGAAGATCTTTTAAAAAAAATATATGAAAAAAAGGATAACTACGCATACGCTCTATTTGAAGAGAAACCCCTTTTTCCAAAATGGCTGCAAATTGCCGCTATAGTTATATTTGCCGTTTTGATAGTTATCGATCTTTATGTTAGAGTTAAAAATGCTGCGCTTCAAGAAAAGGTATTGGCTTTGCAGTATGAAAAACAAAATCTGCAAGAGAAAATATCTGAACTAAAGGAAGAGACTGCAAGTTTGAAAAATATTCTTCCCGTGGTGCAAGAGATCAAAAGCCAAAATATGCTCATAGTTTCAAATATAAAAAACGTTTTTGATCTAATACCTGATCAAATATATCTTTTTAAAGCCGAATTTGACAAAGATAGACTTGTTTTGGTAGGTTTTACCCCAAGTAAGGCGATTTTTGATAGCTATTTGAACAAAAACCTAAAAAATTTTTATCAAAAAGGGGAGGTTAGATTTAAAAAGTTAAAAAGTGGATATAAGTTTATTAGTATAAATTATGAATCTGTTAGGAAAAAAGATGGGTCAAAAAAATAAAATAGTTTTGTTATCTTCTATCATAGGGACTCTTTTTATATTTTATGCGGTGGCAACCTTTTTAATAATCCCCGATATTAAAAAAAGCTCAAAATTGCAAGAAGATATAGCCACATTAGAGCAAAATCTTAGAAATTTACAAAATTTTAGCGAAAATTTAGAAGATATTTATAGCTCACTCAAAGGTTATAACCTATATCTAAAAAATTTTCAAGAAGGCTTTGAGAAGGAGGATTTGGAAAATCTTTTTGCTTTATACGCCAAAGAGGTAAAGGTAGAAGAGTATTTAAAAGAGGATTTAGAAAAAATTGTAAAAACAGACTTTATCGTGGATATGAAGATAGACTCACCAATCAATTTTTATAAACTTATAGAGTATATAAACCAAAACTCTCTCCCTATAAAATTTGATTATCCTATAATTTTTGAAAAAAGCGAAAATTTTATAGATCTAAAACTCACCGCCGTTGTATACTCTTTAAAATAGTATCTAAAAAATCAATAATTTTTTCGTTTTTATAATTCTCTTTTTTAGCAAAATGTACGGCGTTCTTAATAGATATATTTTGTTCTATTATGATATTTGTTAAATCTTCCATTAAAGGTGAGAGTTTATTTTTTACTACATCCCAAACATCATTTTCATCTATTCCAAAATACCCGTGAATAACTAAATTTCTAAAATCTACAATTTTTCTATATTTTTTATTTTCTAAAATATTTAGTTTGATTAGCCAGTTAATAGCTTCGCCTATAATCTCCAATTCTCTAATGGTTGCGTCCCATTCGAGCATAGAGTCTAAAAAATCTTGTGCATTATCGAATCTTTGAGTGTAGAGATTAATTTTATAAATAGCTAAAAAAATATCTACGAAATAAAAACTTGCGTCTCTTTTAGACATAGATTATATCTTTTTTTATTTTATCTTTGATAAAAGCTCTTAATTTATTCTCTTTGATTAAATCCACTTTTGCTTTTAAGGCATCTTCCAAAAAATATTTTAAATCGAAAAAATTATCAAAAGAGGGCGGCATATCTACTAAAATATCTATATCGCTATTTTGAGTTGCCTCATCTCTTGCTACGCTACCGAAAAGGGCTATTTTTTTAATTTTATATTTTTTTTGCAAAAATTTTTTATTGTTTCTTAAAAACTCTAAAATCTCTTTTTTTGATTTCATTTTAACTCTTTAAATAGTTTTTATAAATTATAACTCAAATCAATTTAAAAATCTAACTTAAACTCTTTAAAATAGAATCTAAATCGATTTTTTCTTTATATAAGTATCCTCTGATTTTTGGGGGTATTTTTAAAACTCTGCATTTTTCTTTAAATTTTTTATCCATGGGGATTTTGATATACGGAGATAAAAAAACAAAGTCGTCATTTATGGAAAAAGCGATTTTTCCTCCAACAACACCCTCTTTTTGTTTTAAAATCTCTTTTTTTTGATCCGTTGTTAGTAAATATCCCAACTCTTTTGCGATCTTATCTATCACTCTTAAAAGTTTTATATCATCTTTTGGATTTTTGGCGATAAAAACTTTTTTTATTTTTATAAAATTTATATCTTTTATTAAGGATTCTTTATCTTTTTGCAGATATTCAAAGCTTCTTTTTATACCTTCTTCAAACTCTTTGATCAAAGGATCGCAATATTTTACTCTAAAATAGTTTCTTTTATAAGATAGATCTATATTTGTTACGTCAAAAAAATATTTGATTTTGTTTTTTTGAAGAAAATTTTTTAGTTTCTCTTTTGAAGTTTTTAAAAGAGGTCTAACTATAGTATACGCCTCTTTTTTTGTAACTATTTCCATTCCGATTAGCTCCACTACTCCGGCACCTTTTGTAAACTGCATAAAAAACCACTCTAATTGATCGTTTAGCTGATGAGCGGTTATTAAGTTATGATAATTTTCCTTTTTTATAATCTCCTCAAAAAACCTATATCTTATCTCTCTTGCTTTTTCTTCGATAGATGGAGGTTTAATAGGTGCTTCCTTTATAAAGATCTTTTTTTTATATCTTTTGGCCAACTCTTTTGCATACTCTACCTCGCTGTCTGATTGAGCTCTTAATTTATAATTGACTATCGCTATATCAAACTCTATACCTTTTTTTAAAAGAAGGAAAAAAAGCGCAGTCGAATCGATACCGGCGGAAAATGCGAGAAGATTTTTTCTATTTTTTAAAAGTTTTAGCGCCGCTTTATCTAAAAAATTTTCCAAACTATTTCCTAAGTGGTTTTATAATTTTTCCTATCAATTTTTTGTCGGCAAAATCGGTAATTTTTACTTTATAGATATTTGCCGTTTTTAGATTTTTAACTTCACTCTCGTTTATCAAAATCTCACCGTCAACTTCAGGAGCCCACTGGATTTTCCTTGCGCTCAATAAAAGCTCGCTCTCTTGGCTGGGACCTTCAAGAACCGCTTCAACTTCTTTGTTTAGATCTTTTTGAAAGCTTTTTATAGTAGTTTTTTCAACTATTTCGCTTAATATACTCAACCTCTCCTCAATCTCTTCTTTTGAGACTTTATCTTTCATATTGTAAGCTTTAGTCCCCTCTTCGTCAGAATATGCAAAGATGTTTACCCTATCAAACTCAAACTCTTCCAAAAAGGAGCAAAGCTCTTTAAAATCCTCTTTGCTCTCTTTTGGATGTCCAACTATTATGGATGTTCTTAAAAAGCTGTTTTTAACTTTTTTCATAGCCTCTAAAAGCTCTTTTGTTCTTTTTGCTCCCGCTCCTCTTTTCATAACTTTTAACATCTTATCGCTAATATGTTGTATCGGCATCTCAAAATAGTTATGAAATATAGGGGAGTTTTCTATTTTTTTGATAAGCTCAAGAGAGGTTGTTGAAGGGTAAAGATATAAAATCCTTGCGCTTATATCTATATCGAGCTTTTCAATATTTTCTATAAGTTTTATTAGCCCATCTTTTTGCCCAAAATCTCTAAGATAAGAGCTGCTATCTTGAGATACGAAGGTAAAATCAAAAAAACCTTTTTCATATACTCTTTTTACCTCATCGCATATCAAATTTATATCTCTTGATTGGAGCTTTCCCTTAAACGAAGGTATTGCGCAAAAACTACAACTTTGGTTGCATCCTTCGCTAAGCTTAATATAAGCGTGATAGTTTGAGCCGGTTATGACCCTTTCTTCCTCTTTTATAAGATAAGGTTTTTCGCTAAATGCGCTTTTTTTCTCTCTTATTAGTTCATCGATTTTGTTATAGTCTCCAACTCCGGTAAAAATATCTACTTCTACTAACTCTTTTTTAAGCTCTTCTTTATATCTTTCGCTCAAACATCCAGCCATAACAAGAAGCGAATCTTTTTTTCTTTTTGAGTGAATATCAAAAATAGTCTCTAAGCTCTCTTCTTTAGCCGCATCTATAAAACCGCAGGTATTTACTATGATCACATCGCTTTCGTTTACGTTTTGGCTTATCTCATAATCTTTCAATTTAGCAAGCATAACTTCCGTGTCTACGAGATTTTTTGTGCATC
Source organism: Nitrosophilus sp. (assembly GCF_982775275.1). Lineage (NCBI taxonomy): Bacteria > Pseudomonadati > Campylobacterota > Epsilonproteobacteria > Nautiliales > Nitratiruptoraceae > Nitrosophilus > Nitrosophilus sp. The sequence goes on along the minus strand of NZ_CEXZHP010000061.1, from coordinate 2,786 downwards.
CAAGAGAAACTACGTATAACTTTTTTTTCATAAAAAGGATTCCTTGAAAAATTTTTTATAATTTTATCATAACTTAAGAGAGTTTAAGAAAGAAGGGCTCTTGATCAGTCAAGAGCCACTACGCAGTTTTTTCCCATTTTTTTAGCTTCATATAAAGCCTTATCCACTCTATCAAATATGGACTCCAACGTATCGCTTTTTTTTGCTTGAGTAACACCGAAACTTGCCGTTACTTTTAAATCGTTTGTATCAAAATTTCTATTTTCTATGGCTCTTCTTAGTCTCTCGGCTATATGTTCTGCGGCCTCAAGCTCGGATCCTGGTAAAATAACGGCAAACTCCTCCCCTCCTATCCTCGAAGGTATGGCGTTTGCTCTCAAAAACGTTTTTAATATCGTAGCGATTTCCTGAAGCACCGCATCTCCTACGGGATGTCCAAATTTGTCGTTTATCTGTTTAAAATCGTCAATATCCAACAACACCAAAGAAAAAGGGTAATTTTTTGTTTGAAGATCGTTTAAAAGCTCAAGAAGCGCTCTTTCAAATCTTCTTCTGTTTACAAGTCCGGTTAAGAAGTCTATCTCGGCTTCCGTTTTTGCTATTTTTAGTTCCTCTTGAAGTAGTATAACGTCTTTATGATACCTTTTTAACTCTTCTGTTAACTCTTTGTTTTCCTCTTTTAATTCGTTTAACTCTTTTAATATTTTATTTACGGAGTTTAATATCTCTTTATGATCCTCGATCTCTTCGGAGGATTCCATAATGGATTCTGTGTGCGTTTCTATATTGTTATTGTGTTTATCTACCGTATTTATTATCTCAAGAAGTTTTTTATCTATTGAATCTGCGATTTTATTTAGTTTTTTAACAAAACCTTTTGGATTTACAACCTCTTTTTCTTCTTTTCTCTCTTTGATCTCATCGTATGGCTCATCATAAATCTCTTTAAAAAGTCCAAGTATTTCAAGATCGTTTAACTCCTTTTTCGACTCCACTATATAACAAAAAACATAAAACCATCTCTCATAATTTTTAGGCGTGATTAAGATATTGTTTCTTATCATAAAATTCATCTCTTGTCTTACGATATTCATTATAGTTTTTATATCTTCTTTAGTAAATTTTTCTCCACTTTCAAGCTTTTTGGTAATTGTACAGCTGTGTTTTTCCATGGCTGTCCCTTCTATCTAATTTTGTATATAATATTATCGAACAAAAAAGAAAATTTGTTAATTTTAATGACTAAAATACCAATCAACCCCTGCTTTAAAACCGTTTTCAAAACCCAAAAATTTCTGTCTGGATATATCTTTTAAGGTTTTATATTGGCTTAAGGCTTGAGGATCTTGGACTGTATAATTTTTAAATCCTAAAGAGTTTGCTATATGACCCGCTTTTATCGTCTGTTTTTCAATATTTGCAAGTTCTGGATATTGAAATATTTTATTTGCCTCTTTTGCTAAAGATTTTGCAAAGATTTCGGCACTCTTTTTTATCTTGTCGTAATCAGCAAAAATTAGAGAATATCCGGCAGTCGCCCAAACAGATACTTGGACCCCCATCCAAAAGCCGCCTATATATTGGTTGATGGCTTGAGCATCTTCGGCTTCCAAATAATCGGCCATCCCTCTTTCTCCGCTACTTAAATATGAAAAAATTTTATATGTTTGAGGCTCCACCTCCAGCCAGGCGGTTATGTATCTATCTTCTATTTTTGCCGGTAAGGATGGAAAGAGTATAAAGTTATCCCTCTCTTTGAAATGTTCAATCATCCATGTTGGATAGTTTTGCTCTTTTAAAAATTGTATAAAAATCTCTTTTTCATCTGGATGGATAAAAAGAAGCTCGGAATTTTTGGGAAGAATACTCCAAATTTTAAAAGCGTTGATCGATTTTGGAATAATCTCGCCTTCAAGTTTAGAGTAAAATATACCGCACATAATATTAAATGATTTTTTAGAATTTTCATCTCCTTCAATATTTGGATACGGGTTAATCAAATCAAAAGTGATTGTAGGTTTTTTGCCGTTATATACCGTTATAGCTATGATTCTTGTTGATTTTATCCTATCCGTTTGCAAAGTCAGTCTCTTTGCCGCTTCCTTTTCAAATGTGGTTTGAGCCGAGATAAATCTTGCTAATAAAACTCTCCCCATCCATTTAATGGAGGAGTAGGTGTCTGGATTTTTTGCATTTTGATACTCTTTTTTATATTTTTTTTCAAGTTTTGTAATACTCTCTTTTGGAAGATCGGGAGTATTTACGCCAAATATAAAGATCATATCCTTTAAAGATCTATCATTTATCTCTCTAACTGTTTCAAAATCCCCGTTTGGGGTGTAAAATTTTATTTTTACCGATAAAGGTTTATATTTTGTTAATTCCAAATCCTCTTTTGATAACTCTTTGGTAGCCGCTGAGTCTATAAAGGCTTTAATAACTTTACCCTTTGATCTTTTAAAAACTTCTAAAAACCCTATCTCAATAGGATCTAGCCCAATATCTTTTAGATCTATTTTTTTATCCAAGATAGTTATATTTTCAATATTTTCTTCCTCTTGTGAGGCTAAAGCGCTTGAAATCTCGGTAAGAGCCTCTTGGGTGCTTGAAGAGAGTTTTAAAGCCTTTATTGTGAGTTCTATCGTTATTTGAGGATTGGTATTTGAATTTTCGTCAATAGATTTGATCAGTTTATCTATCTGCCATTTTTCTTTAAAAAAAGGAAATACGACGGTATGGGTTTTTCCGGTTTCATCTTCATATTTTAGTGCCGGTAGCTCATATAA
>NZ_CEXZHP010000060.1:5129-8073 GCF_982775275.1 Nitrosophilus sp. | reverse complement strand
ACACAATAAATGGTCAAAAGTCAAACATATTAAAGCAAAAGAGGATGCTAAAAAGGGAAAACTTTTTACAAAAGCCGTTAGAGATATTATGACGGCCGTTAGAGACGGTGGACCCAACCCTGAAACAAACGCGGCTCTAAGACTTGCGATAGAGAGGGCAAAAGCGGTATCCATGCCTCAAGATAATATTAAAAGAGCTATAGATAAGGCAAGCGGAAATCTTCCGGGAGTAAAGTATGAAGAGATAATCTATGAAGGCTATGGTCCCGGCGGAGTGGCTATTATGGTTGAGTGTTTAACAGACAATAAAAATAGAACCGTTGCCGAAGTTAGACATGCGTTTAATAAAATGGGCGGAAGTTTGGGAACAAGCGGAAGTGTTGCTTGGATGTTTGACAAAAAAGGGGTTATAACCGTAGAGAGAGGCGATAAGGACGATGAAGTTATGGAAGCTGCTTTAGAAGCTGGAGCGAGCGATATTTTAGAGTTTGATGAAGTTCTTGTAATAGAAAGCGATCCCGCAGATTTTAACAGCGTATTGCAAGAAGTTGAAAAAACCGGCGCTAAGATACTTGAGAGTAACGTAGGATTAGTTGCAAACAATGAGAGTGACGTTGATGAAGATACGGCTTTGAAAGTTGAAAAACTTATAGATATGCTTGAAGAAAACGATGATGTTCAAAATGTTTATCATAATATGAAGTAAATTTGGATATAATCGTAACTTAATCACAAAAAATATAAAGGATTGCAATGAGGAAATTATTGGCAAAAGGTTTGGTGGCTATTTCTTTGGCGGCTGTAGTTTCAATGGGTGCGGAAGTTCTTGCGACGGTTAACGGAAAAAATATAACAAAAGAGGATGTTAATTCTATCTTAAAATCGGCTGGAATAACATTTGATCAATTAAGGCCCGATTTAAAACAAAAAGTGGTTGATCAAGCGATTGAGAGAGAGCTTTTAAAAGAGTATGCCATAAAAAGCGGTATACAAGAAGATCCAGAATATAAAAAGGCTCTTGAGAAGATAAAGCAAGATCTTGCAATGGAAATCTGGATGAAAAAGCAGTTTGATTCTATAAAAATTTCAGATGAAGAGGCCCAGGAGTTTTATAAAAAAAATATAGAAAAATTTAAAAGACCTCAGATGGTGCATGCAAGACATATTTTGGTAAAAAGCGAAGAGGAAGCAAAAAAGATAATAGAGGAGCTTAAAAAGACTCCAAAGGATAAATTAAAAGAAAAATTTATCGAACTTGCCAAATCAAAATCTGTTGGACCAAGTGGGAAAAACGGAGGAGATCTGGGATATTTTGGACCAAAACAGATGGTTAAACCTTTTAGCGACGCTGCATTTAAATTGAATGTGGGAGAGATAACAACCACTCCTGTTAGAACCCAATTTGGCTATCATATAATTTACGTAGAAGATAAAAAACCAGCTTCTACAATTCCTTTTGCAGAAGTTAAGGAAAAGATAAAGCAACAACTTAAAATGCAAAAATTTCAAGAGATAGTTTCTAAAAAAGCTCAGGAGCTGAAAAAAAGCGCAAAAATAGAAAAGAAAATATAATCAGGAGATTCCATGGGAGTTATGAGCTTTTTAAAACCCGGTGTAGTGTGGGGAGAAGATCTTCTAAGATTATATGAATACGCAAAAGAGAACTCTTTTGCACTTCCAGCCATAAACGTTGTAGGGACAGATTCTATAAATGCGGTTATGGAAGCCGCACGTGAGGCTAACTCTCCAGTAATTATTCAGCTTAGTAATGGTGGAGCCCATTTTTGGGCTGGAAAAGGTCTTCAAAATGATGGTCAAAAAGCGGCAATTCTTGGCGCTATAAGCGCTGCAAAACATGTGCATATATTAGCTGAGCATTATGGTGTTGCGGTGGTTCTTCATACAGATCACGCCGCAAGAAAACTTTTACCTTGGATTGATGGTTTGTTAGTGGCAGGAGAGGAGTATTTTAAGACACATAAAAGACCTCTATTTAGTTCTCATATGTTGGATCTCTCCGAAGAGCCGCTAGAAGATAATCTATCTACTTGCGAAGAGTATCTAAAGAAGATGGCGCCTCTTGGGATGAGTCTGGAGATAGAACTTGGGGTTACAGGTGGTGAAGAAGATGGAGTCGATAACACCGGTATAGATAACGCAAGGCTATATACTCAGCCAGAAGAAGTTGCCGAGGCTTATGAGAGACTTTCAAAAATAAGCCCATTTTTTACAATTGCCGCATCTTTTGGAAATGTTCATGGAGTTTATAAACCTGGACACGTAAAATTGGAGCCTATTATTTTAAAAAATTCTCAAGAATTTATTAAAAAGAGTTTCAATATTGATAAGGATAAGCCGGTAAGTTTCGTTTTTCACGGCGGAAGCGGAAGCGAGCTTGAAAAGATACATGAAGCTATAGATTATGGTGTAGTGAAAATGAATATAGATACCGATACCCAATGGGCTTTTTGGGAAGGTGTAAAAAGCTATATAGAAAAATATCACGATTACCTTCAATCTCAAATAGGAAATCCAGAAGGTGAAGATAAGCCTAACAAAAAATATTATGATCCGAGAAAATGGTTAAGAGAAGGTGAAATCTCTATGAAAAAAAGAGTCTTAAAAGCTTATGAAGATCTTCGAAGTTTAAATGTAAATTAAGTCAAAAGGTGGATGCCTTTTGACTTTATTAAATTCAAAAATAGAAAAAATAAAATTCCAAAGCCACACTTTTTACTTAAAAAGAGACGATCTATTGCATCCTGATTTTAGCGGAAATAAAGCAAGAAAATTTTATTACTTCCTAAAAAATGATTTTCCTCACGTAAAAAAGGTTATCTCTTACGGTTCTATGCAGTCAAACGCTATGTATTCCTTATCAGTTTTGGCAAAATTAAAAGGTTGGGAGTTTGAATATTACGCACGTATAAATGAAAAACTTTTA
>NZ_CEXZHP010000060.1:0-5029 GCF_982775275.1 Nitrosophilus sp. | reverse complement strand
AAAATTAAAAGGTTGGGAGTTTGAATATTACGCACGTATAAATGAAAAACTTTTAGAAAAACCTGTTGGAAATTTGAAGTCTGCATTGGAAAATGGAATGAAATTAAAAGATATAAGGAATTTGGAATTAGGAATTGGGAATTGGGATAAAAATTTATTTAGTAATTGTGAAATTTTAGATGATATATTGATAATTCCAGAAGGGGGAAGATGTAAGGAAGCAGAATTTGGCATAAAACTTTTAGCAAATGAAATAATTGAGTGGGCAAAAGAGAAAAAGATAAAAAAATTAAATATTTTTTTACCTTCAGGTACTGGAACTACAGCTTTATATTTAAAAAAGAATCTTTCTAATGTCCAATGTCTAATGTCTAATGTCTATACTTCTCCCTGCGTAGGCGATAGTAAATATTTAAAAGAGCAGTTTTTAAACCTTGAGAGAGATGAAAATTTTCACCCGATTATTATTGAGCCGCCCAAAAAGTATAAATTTGGAAAAATTTATAAAGAACTTTTTGATATCTGGCAAAAATTAAAATTTCAAACCGGTATAGAGTTTGATTTATTATATGATCCGATAGGCTTTATTACTATTTTTTCTAATATCCAAAATTTTATCTCTAATGATTTTTTATATATCCATCAAGGAGGAGTTAAAGGTAATGAGACGATGTTAAAAAGATACAAGGCAAAGTTTGGTAAAATTATATAAAATTTTTTGAAGGCCTAATATGAAAATAATCTATACGACTCAAAAGGATTTTAAAGAGGAGTTTCAAAAGATTTTAAATAGGGCGCAAACAGATAGTCAAAATGTTACGCCGATAGTTTTAAATCTTTTAAACGAAATAAAAATAGAAAAAGATAAAGCCCTTTTTAGACATATAGCTAAATTTGACAGATGGGAACCAAAAAGCGGTGAAGATCTAAGAATCGATCCAGATCTTATGAAAAAAGCTTACGATAATCTTGATAATAAATTAAAAGCTGCCCTTCATTTAGCCTATGATCGTATAAAATCTTATCACCAAAAGCAACTTCCTAAAAGCTGGTTGGACTTTGAAGAAAACGGAACCATTTTAGGTCAAAAGGTAACTCCCGTAGATAGAGCCGGACTTTATATACCTGGAGGAAAAGCGGCATATCCAAGTTCTCTTTTGATGAACGCCATTCCGGCGATTGTCGCTGGAGTAAAAGAGATTATTGTTACTACGCCCACTCCAAACAATGAGCCAAACGACCTACTTTTGGCCGCTTGCTATTTATGCGAAATAGAAAAAGTTTATAAGGTTGGAGGCGCAAGCGCGATCGGTGCATTGGCCTATGGAACAGAGACGATCGAAAAAGTGGATGTTATAACGGGACCTGGAAATATTTATGTTGCAACCGCCAAAAAACTTGTTTACGGAGAAGTAAATATAGATATGATAGCAGGTCCCAGCGAGATAGGAATAATTGCCGATGAGAGCGCAAATCCAAAATATGTAGCAATCGATCTTTTAAGTCAAGCAGAGCATGATGAAATGGCAAGTTCCATTCTTATTACAACATCAAAAGATTTGGCAAAAGAGGTAGATAGAGAGGTTGAAAATTTCTTAAAAACGTTAAAAAGAAAAGAGATAGCAAAAAAATCGATAAAAGAAAGAGGAGCTATAATCGTCGCTGAATGTATGAAAGAGTCTATCGACTTGATGAATAAAATAGCTCCGGAACATCTTGAAATCATGACAAAAAATCCTTTTGAACAGTTGCCAAAAATTAAGCATGCCGGAGCAATATTTTTGGGAGAGTATACCCCTGAGCCCATAGGCGATTATATAGCTGGTCCAAACCATACCCTTCCTACTGGAAATACGGCACGTTTTTACAGTCCATTAAATGTTGAACATTTTATGAAGAAAAGTTCTATTATTTCATTTAGTTGTCAAGCTATTCAAGATATCGGAGAAGCCGCGATAATGCTAGCAAAAACGGAAGGGCTTGAAGCTCACGCAAAATCTGTAGAAATTAGGGAGAAAAAGTAGTTGTAACTATTTTGTAATTTAACTAAATTATAATCTACTAAATTCAAAAAAAGGGAGCGCTTTGGAACTAAAATATTATCCTGAAGTCAAAAGAGCAAGAAAATTTGATATAAAAGATGCCGCAAGAGTCGCCATCGCTTTTGTTTTTATTTTAGGGGTTATGTGGTATGCCAGCGTATACTCAAGCGGGATAGAAAATAGAACACTTCTTATAATAGCGGCTATCTTTGGCGGTTATATGGCTATGAATATAGGCGCAAACGACGTTGCTAACAATGTGGGTCCGGCTGTTGGAAGTGGAGCGATAACTTTGATGGGTGCTATCATAATAGCTGCGGTTTTTGAAGCCGCGGGAGCTTTGATAGCCGGAGGAGACGTTGTTGGAACCATTAAAAAGGGTATAATTGATCCAAAGCTTATCGCCGATACCACAACCTTTATATGGATAATGCTGGCGGCTCTTTTAGCCGGAGCTATATGGCTAAATCTCGCAACCGCTATGGGTGCTCCGGTATCTACCACCCATTCAATCGTGGGAGGAGTGATGGGTGCTGGGATTGCCGCTGCGGGATTTAACATAGTCTCTTGGTCTACTATGGGAAAAATAGCGGCTTCTTGGGTAATATCACCTATTTTAGGCGGTTTGATCGCCGCTGGGTTTTTATATGTTATTAAAAAAAATGTGATCTTTCAAGAAAACAAAATAGAGGCCGCAAAAAAGTGGGTTCCCATATATATCGCTATTATGAGCTGGGCTTTTTCTAGCTATTTGATAGTAAAAGGAATAAAACATCTAATAAAAGTTCCCCTTCCTTTAGCTATTGTTATAGGTTTAATAATCGCAGTTTTGATCTATTTTTTCCTAAAACCTATGATAGCGAAAAAAGCCGATAGTTTAAAAAACGACAGAGAATCTATAAATCTTCTTTTTACCATCCCATTGATTTTTAGTGCTGCTCTTCTTAGTTTTGCTCACGGAGCTAATGACGTTGCAAACGCCGTGGGACCTTTAGCCGGTATAAATGATGCGATTATGAGTGGTGAATTTGGCAAAAAAGCTCCTATACCTTTATGGGTGATGTTAGTTGGAGCTATTGGTATCTCCATAGGTCTTGCCCTATATGGTCCAAAACTTATAAAAAAAGTAGGTAGCGAAATAACCGAACTAGATCAGATTAGAGCTTTTTGTATAGCCCTTGCCGCTGCGATAACGGTTATAATAGCCTCGGCTCTTGGACTTCCCGTTAGTTCAACTCATATAGCCGTTGGAGGCGTATTTGGAGTGGGATTTTTAAGGGAGTATCTTTTAAGATTGGAAGAGAGAGAAAAAAAGACTCAAGAGGAGCTAATCGAAGAGTTTAAAGAGGCTCATTTGGAAAAAGAGATGGAAAAGCTTCAAGAGTATGAAAGGGCACTGGAGTCTTTAGGCGATCTTAAAAAAGCCGATCCTTTTGTGGTAAAAGCTTTGATAGAAAAGATAAATAGGGAAAAGGCGGTTATCGCAAAACTTGTTGATGGAGAGATAAAACTTACCAAAATAGAGAAAAAAGCCCTAAAAGCCGTTAGAAAATATGAACTTGTAAAAAGAAGTGCCTTAAAAATGATAGTTGCGGCTTGGATTATTACCGTTCCTGCCGCAGCGATACTTTCTGCTATGTTTTATTTTATGATAAGGGGGATTTTGCTTCCTTGATGTATGATTTTGATGCGAAAGTTAAAAATACTCTTTTTTACAATTTGCCAAAAAATCAGCAAGATTTTTTGGCAAAAAAGGCTTCAAACTACAAATTTACCGCTCAAGAGTTAAAGCAATTCATAGATATTGCTATAGATCTTAATATGTGGCAAGAGAGTTCCATTGAACAACTTATGGAAAAAAATAGACATCCAAATAAAAAAGAGCTTCTAAAAAGGGTAAAAAAAGATTATGAAAATATAAAAAAAGAGATTAAAAGTTATGAAAATTTTGAGATAGATAAAGAAAAAACCCATAAAATAAAATTTACCCAAATTGATAAAAAGCTTGGATTTGGAATGTGTCCCGTTGCAAGCGAAAAAACAAGATGTTGCAATCTTTGGACGCTGGATATGGTGGAAAGCTGCGGATATGACTGTAGTTACTGTTCAATTCAGAGCTTTTATAACGAAGATACTATAACTTTTAATACGAATCTAAAAGAAAAACTTCTATCCTTAAAACTTGATAAAAACGAGATATATCATATAGGAACAGGACAAAGCAGCGATAGTTTAATGTGGGGAAATAGAGGGGGAGTATTGGATGCTCTTTTTGAATTTGCGAAAAAAAATCCAAACATTATACTTGAGCTAAAAACAAAAAGCGATAACGTCCACTATCTTTTAAAAAACGATTACCCTCCAAATATAATAACCACATGGAGTTTAAATCCTCAAATAATCATTCAAAAAGAAGAGAGACTAACAGCGCCCTTAAAAGATAGACTAAAAGCGGCTAAAAAGATTCACGATAAAAATAGATTGGTAGGTTTTCATTTTCATCCGATGATCTATTATAAAGGCTGGAGAGAAGATTATAGAGAGATTTTTGAATATCTTTTGCAAAATTTTGATCCTCAAAAAGTGGCCCTTGTCTCTTTTGGAACTTTAACTTTTATAAAACCGGTTATAAAAAAATTAAGAGAGAGAAACTTTAAATCAAAAATATTGCAAATGCCCCTTGTTGATGCGGCAGGAAAACTTTCATACCCTTATGAGATGAAAAAAGAGATGTTTAAATTTGCGTATGAGAGTTTAAAACCGTGGCATAATAGGGTATATTTTTATATGTGTATGGAAGATAAGAATTTATGGCGGGAGGTTTTTGGTTTTGAGTATCCTACAAACGAGAGTTTTGAACTTGATATGAAATATAACTATTTTAAAAAAATCTCCTCTTTGTAAACTTTTTTCACAACTTTGTCATAAATATTTAGTAAAATCTTCTCTATATTTTCTTTCTAAATGACTTTTTTAAAACAAAAATG
>NZ_CEXZHP010000059.1:0-8377 GCF_982775275.1 Nitrosophilus sp. | reverse complement strand
GCAGTTTACTTCCTAAAGCTTCGCTTTGCGCTTGCTCACTCAACCATTTTAACCATTTCAATAAACTACCAATCCAAATATAAAAATAGACTTGATAAAAAGTAATTTGCCGCAAATATTGTCATAGCGCTATAAACAACGGCTTTTGTAGTAGAAAGCCCCACGCCTCTTGCGCCCCCTCTTGTAAAATATCCCACATATGTGCCTATCGAACTTATTAAATATCCAAAAACTGTAGCCTTAATAATACCTGTTCCTATATCGCTAAATTCAAGATATGTGGAAATCGTATCTTTATATGCTGTAGGATTTACTCCAAGGGCCATTGTTGATATTAAGTAGGCGCTCAAATTTGCGATAAAAACAAACATTATTACCAAAAGAGGTAAAGATATAGTTGTTGCCAATATCCTTGGAATAATTAAAAACTTTTTAGAATTTATAGCTAAAGTATCTATCGCATCAATCTGCTCTGTAACCCTCATCGTTCCAAGCTCTGCCGCCATTGCACTAATAGCTCTGGAAACAAGCATTAATGCTCCAAAAACGGGTCCAAGCTCTTTAGAGATAGAAACAAATATGGTATATCCCATAAAATTTTCCGCGCCAAACTTATGAAATCCGTGATATAGCTGTATAGCCTCGACAAGACCAGTAAAAAGGCCTGTAAGTCCTATAACAAAAATTGAACCTATACCAATAATATCTATCTGCTTAAAAGTTTCTTTTATTCTATAAGGAGGCACAAAAAATAGCGGCAATAACTTTAATTGAAAGATTATAAATTCGCCAAATTTTTCTAAACTTTTATAAAATTTTACAAAAGGAAGACCAAGATAATAAAAAATTATTTGCATTCAATACCTTTGGTAATTGGGAAATTTTAATAAACTAATTCCTAAGCAAATTTTATCAAAATAATGTTAAAATAAAACTATGATAGGCGTAGATATAGTAAAAATAGATAGAATAAAAAATATGTTGGATAGATTTGGAGATAAAGCCTTAAAAAAATATTTAAACGATGATGAAATAAAACTTATAAAAAAGCCCCAAACAGCAGCCGGTTTTTGGGCCGCAAAAGAGGCAATAGCAAAAGCTTTAAAAACTGGAATTTCTAAAGATCTTAGATTTAAAGATATAACGATATATAAAGAAAAAAGCGGAGCTCCAAATTTCAAACTTTCCGATAAAATCGTAAAAAAATATAAAATATGCGATACTTCGCTCTCCATTTCTCACGATGGAGATTACGCTATAGCTGTGGCAGTTATTGAATTATCCTCCGGCAACAAATGTTAGCATCTCTATTTTATCGTTATCTTTTGGAACAAATTTATCCCAATCCTCTTTTTTAACTATATTCATATTAACAGCAATTGCCATAACTTTATCTTCAATTTTTAGCTCTTTTAAAATCTCTTTTAAACTCAACTCTTTTTTAAAATTTTTCTCTTCTCCGTTTATAATAAGTCTCATCTACACTCCCCCTCGGTAATATATTTTAAAATATTTACTACACCCCATTGATGCTTCAAATAGGCAAGCTTACACGGAGTTAGTCCTTGATTGTTTTTTATATTTGGATCGGCTCCATGATCTATTAAAAAGTTTAATATATCTATATCTCCGGTATATGCGGCCTGATGAAGCGGCGTTATACCATATCTATTTTTAATATTGATATTTGCTTCTTTTAACACAAGATATTTTACGATCTCAAATCTTCTTTGTCCGATAGCATAATGAAGCGGAGTCAATCCGTTGTTATCCTGAATATCTATATCAGCATCATTTTCTATTAGATATTTAACGCTTTTTAGATCTCTTATCTTTACCGCTACATGCAAAGGAGAGATCCCGGCATTACTTTTTTTGTCGATATCCGCTCCGTTTTTGATAAGCTCTTTTATGATTTTATATTTATGCTCAAAAACCGCTTCATGCAATCTTGTCCATCCGTTTATATTGTCTGCGATAAGATATATTCCAATAAACAATAAAAATACTCTTTTCATAATTTTTCTTTTTTCTTTTATTATATCTTAGTGCTAGATATTAAAATATTAATTTTTCTTATTAATCTTTCTTTTTTACAAAACCTACGGCTTTAAATCTTTCTCCCATCATAGTAGGATGAATCAAAGTTTTAACCCTGTTTACCTCTTTTAAATAAGCCTCATATCCCCTTTTTTCCTGAACAATATCTAAAAGTTTTAATATTCCAAAATCTATAAGAGCAACAAGCTGGGTTTTATAAAACTCTTTTTCAAAACCAGCTTCTAAAAAGGCATCAATTAGATGGGAAAAATTTACGTCATAGGTAATATCTGTCTTTTTAAAAGCCTCTTTCAAATTTAACTCTTCATCAAAAAGAGGATAAACTTTATGCTTTTTATAAACCCTTATGGAAAAATCATCCCTAACCTCTAAATCCCCATAATCAAAAGTTAAAAAATAGCATTTTTTAAAAGCTTTATATAAATCTTTGGCAAACTCTTCATAACCTTTTGCAATTTCGCCTTTTGTTTGATTATATTTTTTTGAGATATTTTTAACATATTCATCTTTTTCCTTCCAAACTATCTCAAAATCTTTCACATAAGCCATTTTATCTTTATATACCAGTTCGCAAGGAAAAGCGTCAAAAATCTCGTTTGATATTATTATGCCCTCATCCAAATCTATCTCTTTTATGCTTTTATAATGGTTCAATTTTATTACATTTTCAAAAGAGTCCTCAAAATAGCTTTTTTGAATTTTTTGCATCTCTTCAAAAGGCTCAACAATATTGAAACTTATATATTTTAATAATTGTGGTTTTAAAGTATATATAAACTCTACGATATCTGCCAAAAGATATCCTTTGTGAGCGCCTATCTCAAAAATATTTACATTTTTTGAAAATTTTCCCTTTTCTATCAAATCTATTATATGGTTTGCTATCGCTCCACCAAAAAATTTGCTAACGCTAACTGAGGTGTAAAAATCCCCTTCTTTTCCAATCGCTTTATAATTTGTATAATATCCATCTTTTGAATATAGCCAATCTTGCATAAATTTACTAAATTTTATCATCACTAACTCTTTTATAAATATCTAGTAATATCTGATTTTTCTCTATTTCATATATTTTAATATCAATTTTTTTAATCTCCATGGAGTTTTTTAGAGTCTTTATGTCATATTCGGTTTTTTCTCCGGCTTTAAATAGTTCATATGTGCTTTTTAAAAGATTTTTATACAATTTTAGATCCTCTTTTGCAAGTTCAATCTTTTTTTCAACAACTTCTATTTTTTTTAAAGCAAGCTCAAATCTATTGATTTCAGCTCTTTTTATATCATTTTGTAAAAGTTTTGATTTTAAAAAATCAAGTTTTGTAGATTCAATGTTTCTAAAAGAGTTTATATCAAATAGAGGCATAGTTATTTTAAATCCATACTCTTTATAGCTCTCTTTGCCTGATGGCATAAAAAGTGCCCCTTTTGTATCTTGAATATTGTAACTTGCGGTTAAAGAAAAGGAGGGAAGATATCTTGCTATTGTCATATTTTTAAAATATTTTTTTACCTTTTGGTCCTCTTTGGCTTTTTTTAGTCCTATATTTTTTTCTAAAAACTCCTCTTTTGAAATTATGAAAAATTTCGGCGTTTTAAGATATTTTGGATCTTTATCGCTTATATCTTTGAAATTTTTATAAATTTGAGAAAGATTTGATTTTAGCTCTAAAAGCTTTAACTGATTTTGATTTTTGTTAAGTAGTGCTTGATCTAAAAAAGAGCTATCAAGAAGCCCGCTTAAATACTGCTCTTTTTTTCTTAGGACGTCTATATTTGAGTTTTTTATTAGAAGTTTTTGCTTTTTTATTAAAAGCTCAGTTTTTTTATAATCATACAAAAGATTTATAGCAGTAGCAATAAGCTCTTTTTCCCTCTCTTTTACAGATAATTTTGAAAATTTTTTATTTGCGTTTGCGTATTTTATCGCAAAATAGATACCCCCGCTTTTAAAAATGGGTTGATCTATGCTGATTCTAAAACTTTTTGTCTCTTGATTTAGTCCAAACTGATCATTTTTTGTATGGAAATAACTCATATTTATGGGATTTATCCAAGAATCCCTTAGTTTTTTTGACTCAACTTCGCTTTTTTTATAATCTATATCAAACTCTTTTTGTTTTAAAGTAGATAATATCGAATCATCTGCAAAAACAAAAAAGGGTAATAAAATCAATATCTTTTTGCTATTCATAATGCGTCCACATTCTAAGAACTTTCACAATTTTTTCTTTTTCTAAAACTTGATAAATAAGTCTATGTTGAATATTTATTCTTCTGCTATATGCACCTTTTAAATCTCCTACCAACTTTTCATATCTTGGAGGATTAACAAAGGGATCATTTTCTAAAATATTTAATAACTTCAAAACTTTATGTTTCAAACCGGCTTCTTTTATCTTTTTTGCATCTTTAATAGCCTGTTTTGTATAAACAATCTTATACATTACCAGTCCAATTTATCTTCACACTCTTCTATAGGAGTATTCAATCCTTCTTTTATCGATTCTCTCATACCAGGAATTGAAGTAAGATAAAGTGTCTCTGCAATAGCTCTAAAATCCTCTTCGCTTATTAAAACAGCACTGTTTCTTTTACCTTTTATCAAAATAGGCTCATGACTTTCAGCCGTTTCGTCTATAAGATTATATAGATTGTCTCTTGCTTTAGAGACATTTATTACTTTTGTCATAATCACCCCTTTTTTTTACAAAATCGTACCATTTTTCGTACGATTTGTCAATTTATAAACCTCTTAAAGCCTCTTCAAATCTTTTAATTCCTTCATCAATTTCAGCTTTTGATATGGTAAGAGGAGGTAAAAATCTAACTGTATTTCTTCCAGCTTTTAGCACTAAAACTCTTTTTTCAAGTGATTTTTGAATGATTTTTGATTGGATTTGGCTTGTTTTTGCTCTAAGACCTCTCATATATCCAAGGCCTACGGCTTTTTCAAAAAGATTTTCATATTTTTTAGCTATAGCATTTATCTTATCTTCAAAATATACCATTCTCTCATCTAAATCTCCGCTTACTTTATCGGCTTCCAAAATATCCAAAACAGTATTTGCCGCAACGCAGCTTAGATAATTTCCTCCAAAGGTGCTTCCATGATCTCCAGGAGAAAAAATATCTTTAAGTCTTGTCATAATTGCGCCAATTGGTACTCCACCGCCAAGACCTTTAGCCAAGGTTATGATATCCGGCTCGATCTCATAAAGATTGCTTGCTAAAACTTCCCCCGTTCTATAAATCCCAGTTTGAACTTCATCAACAATAAGTAAAATATCTTTTTCTTTTAAACTTTTTGCTAATCTTTGAACTTTTTCTTTATCTTGAGGCTCTACCCCGCCCTCTCCTTGAATAAGCTCTATCATGACAGCAACCGTTTTTTCATCTATTAAAGACTCTATACTATCTATATTATCTGCATATACAAATCCATCGGGAAATGGACCAAAATAGGTATGCATCGCTTCTTGACCTGTTGCTTTAAGCGCGGTAATGGTTCTACCGTGAAAAGAGTGTTTTAACGTAATAATCTTATATCTTTTAACTTCTCCGTCCACTTCTCCATATTTTCTTGCTATCTTTATAGCCCCTTCGTTTGCCTCAGCACCGCTGTTGGCAAAAAAGAGCCTCATATCATATCCGCTTAAATTTACCAATTTTTTAGCTAAAAGAGCTTGCGGCTCTATAAGATAAAGATTTGAAATATGTATTATTTTTTTTGCCTGTTCACAAATAGCCTCACTTAATCTTTTATTTCCATGACCAACGCTTACTACACCTATACCACTTGTAAAATCTATATAATCTCTTCCATCCTCATCAAAAAGCGTAGCGTTTATGCCTTTTTTAAAATTTATATATTCTCTTGCATATGTATGTAGCACATATTCTAAATCTATTTTTTTTAAGTCCATTCTTTTTTCCTTACTAATATATATTTAATTTAATTTTTTTATATTTACTTTTACCTCTTGAAAAATAGCGTTATTTCCGTAATTGTCCGTTTTTGGAGGCGTCAGAAAATTGACCTTTTCATTTCCGCTATAGGCTAAAACACTATTTTCTTTTAAATCCTGGCTTACTTTTACCTCAAACTCCGCCTCACCATAAATAGATGTGGCTAAAACTCTATCTCCATCTTTTAGTAAAGTCGAAGGAGGAACATATAAAAAGTTGTCCCTTTTAAACTGAGAATTTAGCGATGTTTTGCATTTTGGAGTTATTAGATAAAATCCTTCTTTATCATCGCTAAACTCATCTTCTACCTCATCCAAAAAACAAAAAAGGCCGCTATCTGTATAAAAATCGTCGCTATAAGGATTTTCAAAAAATGAATGAATTTTGTAAAATTCCCCATCTTTAACGAGTTGCTTTTTAAAATGTTCTATATACTCTTTTTCGCTTTTTAACCCCTCATATCCAAATCTATCAAACATCTCCTTAGTAAACTCATACTCACTTAAAGCGTTATCATTTTCTTGAAGTTTTGGCATCAAACTTACATACTCGTGTCCGTAACTAAATCTAATATCCTCTTTTTGTAAAAAATTTTTAGCAGGTATCACCAAATCGGCCATTTTTGCAGTCTCATCCATATATATACCAAAAACTACGCTAAAACTCTTTTTTAAACCTTCAATTACTTTTTTACTGTTTGGCATAGTAACTATGGGATTGCTTCCTTGAATAAATACTAAGTCATATTTTGAAAAATCAACTACAGCTTTTTGGACTCTTTTTACCTCAACGCTAAAAGGATCATCAATATCCACACTCGTATCTCCCAAAAATCCAACCCCACATCCCTCTTTACCAAAAAGTCCAAGCATCGCGGCCAAAGAGTCGATCATTCTAACCACTTCGGTTCCGTGAGAATATTTTTGAACTCCGTTTCCAACCAATATAACTGTTTTCATTGAGTTCATCAATTCTGCCAATGTAGCTATATCAAGTATATCTACTCCTATTTTTTCTACTGTTGGAACCATTCTATAAGTTTTTATAAAATCGGCAAAAAATTCATAATCTTCGCATCTATTTTCAACAAACTCTTCATCTTCTTGCGCTTGCATATAGATAAATCTTGCCAACATACACGCAAGTTCCAAATCGGTTCTTGGATTTATCTGTAGATGCATTTGGGCTCTTTTTGCGATTTGAGTTTTTACTGGATCTATAACTACGACCGTTTTTTTATCCAAAAAAGGAAGAAGATGAGAGTTTGTAGTTGTTACGTTTCTGCCCCAAATAACCACAAGTTCACTTTTTTTAATTTGTGATAGAGGGAGTATCAGGTTTTTGCCTCTTCCTTGAACAATACCAAGTTGCCCAGCTGCGTCGCATAAACTTCCATAGGTAAAAGTAGCTTTTATTTTGCTAAAAAAAAGATTTGTAACATCTTGCATTTTTCCTACATTTCCGCTACCTTTAAAAAAGAGAGGATTTTTTGAAGATTTTAATTTTTCTTCCAAAATATCTAAAGCCTCTTTTAAACCTATCTTTTTTCCTTTATAATATGCGCTATCAAGCTGAGGATAATTAAAATAATGGTTTAATTTATAGCAAAGATGGCCTTTTGTAACCGGATGGTTTGGATCACCTTTTAATTTTTCTTCCACAATTACGCTACAAGCGTCATAACAATCCAATGGACATGCTGTTTTTTTCATTTTATCTCCACTTTAATGATTTTTGAAAATATTTTTGGCGAATCAATCAATATTTCGGCTTTATAGGCGCTTATATGAACGGGGTCGGCGATTTTATGAATTTTATAAAATTTCAGATTGGTTTTTTTACCGTTTATATATATCTTTTTATCTTTTAAATTTTCGATTTCCTCTTTATCTAAATAGATAACTATTTTTCCTTTTGAAATATCGGCAACATCTAAAAGTTTTGCTCCTGGATTTACAAAATCACCTTCTTTAACATAAATATTATAGATATAACCGCTAACTTTTATACTTTTTTTCTTTAAAATATCTTTTATTTTTTCAATATTTAATCTTACATCCTCTATCTGGTTTTTTAAGTTTTCGATTTTGCTTATTTGAGCTAAATATTGAGAATTTGTAGTAAGATAATCTGAAAGCTTCATATCTTTTTCAAATTTTGACTTTGTTTTTAGATCTTTAACTCTTTCGTAATTTTCTTTTTTAATTTTTACAAGTTTTTCTAAATTTTTTAAAGTCTCTTTTTCGGCAATTAGCATATTTTTTAAATTTTTCAGCTTACTTTCTAAATTTTTTAAGCTTTTTTTATCGATATAGCTATCTAAAGCTATTACTTGCTCATTTTCTACAAC
>NZ_CEXZHP010000058.1:0-8384 GCF_982775275.1 Nitrosophilus sp. | reverse complement strand
CGGTAAAATTTCCTTCAGTAGTTTTAAAGGTAGAGGGATTTGTATTGCTTGATATAATATTAGATGATGACCCATCATCAAAAAATCTTATTCTGTTTTGTGTGGGTGACCAAGTTAATAATCTATCATTTATTAATGATACGGTATAGTTAATATCTTTTGCAAAACAGCCGGCTGTATAATTTGAAGCAATGGAATCGTTATCCAATATAGCATTTATAGATATTTTTAAACTAGCGCTTATATTGCTATCGTTTGATATATATGTATAATTTCCGCAACTATTTGATATACTTACACTATTTGTGAAAGATTTTGGATTAAATCTAAATATTTTGCTGCCATTTATAAGACAGCCAATTTTACCCATATTTGAAATATTAGTATTACTTCCAGAAATACAGTCTATAGAACCGTCGGATTTTAATTGTTGATCAACCTTTGTCCAGTCATTATCATATAAAGTTATATTGACATCTCCTACATTATTATATTTAAATATGATATTTTGGGCTTTACCGTTATTAAATTGTATTGAAGATATTGGGCTTGGAGAAATAGACGATGACAGCGAACAACCACTTGGTAAAACAAGTTTTGCGGTTATATTTTTATCCGTAGAGTTATCAAGGATTTGATTATATCCGGTACAATTTAAATCGTTTCCGAATATAGTGGCGTTAATATCAAGATAATAGGGTTTTGCTCCAATTAATGTAGTTTCATTAACGTCCATAGAATAAATATCGGGTCTTATTGCAAAATTATCTCTTGCGCAAACATAAAACGGATGATAGTCAATTAAACATTCGGCACATCCAAAATTATGATCATACGGTAAGTTTCCTATACCGTGGTTTTGCGGTAAACAAGGAGCGCCAGTTGATGATTTTCTGCAAGGCGTATTTGGGAAAACCTGTTCCAATTTATTACCGCTGTCTAAACATGCTGGTACGCCAGGTAAGTTTGAACTCATGTTACTTACATCTGCACATACAACGCCACTATCATGAATCACTTCAGCCCAATTCATATATTTTATTCTAAATGTACCATTTTTATGTGCTATAGGGATAGTTACGTTATTTAATTCCTGAACGGAAGTTTGACTATTTTTATTTCCAAAATATATAGGATAATTTTTTCCAGGTAACCTATAAATTATCGATGCCGTTTTACAAGTAGATTCATCTTCTGTAATTGAGGTAGCGTCGACTAAATCTAAAAAAACTACTCCTGTAGTATTTTTTAAAGTTGTTTTATCATTATCTAAATGTAATATTTTAATATTAAAAGGTTTATTAACAATTTGGGTATATAAAGAATTTAATGAACTATTTGTATCAATGGGATCATTATTTCCGGTAAAATTTTCGTTTACTACATTATATGTACCTAAAGCAGGCCGATATGGACTAACGGTATTATTAAAGTCTATACATTTTGGAAGATTAGTGTTTATTTTAAAAATTTGATTAGCGATTTCAAATTCGTAAGATGTTTCATAAGATAAAGAAAACGGCTGATCCGTTTGTATTGTCATATTATAGTCTATATACGCAATATGAGAAGGATTTGAAGAATACGGCTTAAATAAAGGAGGGTCTCCCTCGCCTAAATAGCCGATTTTTAATGTTTTGTTTGCGTCGTTATAGTTAACCGGTCCGTTATTATCTACGTAACATATCGGATCCGTATCTTCCACATCTTTTACACAGCTACTATTTTGTACATATTTAGTTATATTTTCGTCGAAATTTTTTATAATTTGAACATATTTTGCAGTTTCGTTATCGTCGTTTCTTATGAGAAGACGAGCCCTTATCATATCGCCAACTTGAACTTGCGAACTGCCGTTTATTTCGTTGCCGTTTGCATCGTAAAGAGTTTCTATATAGCAAATTTTGGGCTGATAGAGTTCCACAGAAAATGCTATCATACTTGGAAAATACGCATCCCAATTTGTATCTAATGAAATTTCAACAGTATTAGTATCCGGATTATTGTTTCTAACATCAGTCATAATGGAAGTTACATCATATACATCTATATCAATACCGTTGGTATTATTAACTGCATTATTCCCAATATTCGGCCTAGTTATATTAGCTAGTCTCGCATCAAAGATATTGTTTGGATCTCTAGCTCCTGGCATATTTTGATTTTCTAATTTCATATGATCCGGATAGTAAGGTTCTTCCCCTTCACCGGCAAATACTGCAAAAGTTGAAGAAACATTCCCCGATTCCGGAAGATAAAGATTTGTAATAGAAATTGTCTCATTTGGATTGTTACCAACATTTATATGTTCATAACCATTATATATTAAAACTCTTTTAAATTTACTATTTTCGTTTCCTTTATATACTAAAACCAAACTCCAAGCGCCATAGTCACCTAATGATCTTTCTCTTCCCTCGTTGGTCGTAATGTTTGCTACGGTTGCTGTTACGGTTGAACCGGGTTGAAATTGATTAATATACGGTTTTATAATTTCGGTAATATCAGCAAAAGAGGAGTAAACAGCCCCATAATTTCCGTACCAGCGATAATAATCTAAATTTTTTGCCGTTACGATAATATAATCGTCCATATTGTTTAATTTAAACCAAACTTTATTCGCATCGGTTGAAGAAATGTCAATAGGAGTATAATTAAATCCGTTATATATATAATGCCATGTTGAGTTACTGTCCATAAGTGCTCTTCTTTGATGCCTTGGATAATAATAATTATCGGAAACGCCATTTACGTTTCCTTGCCAAAAAAGTCCGGCCCAAACCACTTCTTGAAAATCGTTGGGGAGATTAATATATGCACTTGATGAGTTAAATGTTCTACTATCATCGTCAATATCGATATATTTAACGGCGTAATTATTGTCATTTTTATTATGGTCGTTTGTACATACTCCGTCAAAATCCCATCTATTTTCCGTAACACATTCTATTGTGTTTCCCGTAACGATAAAATCTCCGCTAATATTTCTAGTGTCTACTGGATTTACGATAACAAAATTTCTACTATTTTCGGTATATTCTGTACAGATTTTATTAGTTGATATTAATATATTATCAATAAATGCCACTTCCTGGTTAGCAGTAGTGTCAACTTCTAATTGAAGAGTTAAATCTCCGTTACCGTCTGTTGTTAAATTTGCACATATAAAATAGGTACCATTTGTATATGAATATGTTTTTATTAATATACCGTTTGAATATATTTTAAAAAAGTCTTGATAAATCCCGCTATTTTCCCAGCCTCCTTCTGTTCTAATTTTTAATTCCAATATTATCGAAGTATTTGAAAATGAGGAGCCAAAATTATAAGTCTTTGTAGCAATTTTATCTTTATTTATTTTCATTTCTTGGTTTACAACGCTTATTCCACTGCCCGACCAGCCGTTAAGTCCGGAAGAAAAATCATCATATGCTAATTGTTGTGCAAATATTTTATTTGTAAAAAAAATAAAAAATAAGATTATTAAAGATCTTTTCATTGTTGTTTCCTTAAAAAAATAACGATTAATATGGTTGGAGAGCAAATATTAGCAGATCTAAAGATGCAACCCAACCACCCACCTTTTTTAATATTATCGGTAAATTTTTATATAGTTTAAGTATAAACCTTATTTGTTTTTATAAAGCTTAAAATTTGTAAAGAAAAATCTTAATTTTTTTTTGTCTTTTTAAAAGCGGATTTTATAGCTTTTATAAAAGCGCTTCTAACTTTTTTTTCTTCCAATATCCCATATCCTGCAGCGGTAGTGCCGGCCGGGCTCATAACTTCGTCTTTTAAAAGTGCGGGATGGCGGCTTTTTAAAAGAGGAGCAAAACCTTCAAACAAACCTTCTACAAGTTTTTTAGCTTTTTCTCTACTAAGTCCCTCTTTTACCCCTCCATCCATCATAGCTTCGGCTACAAGAGCCAAAAAAGCAGGACCGCTTCCAGAGATCGCCGTTGCGATATCAAGCTCTTTTTGGCTATCTACCCATAAAACATCACCGATCTTTTCAAATATCTTTATTGCGTCAATTTTAGCTTTTTCATCTCCGGTTATTGCGGTCATCGACTTTTGAAAGATGGCAGAGAGATTTGGCATGGCTCTAATATAGCTTTTTGCCTTTATGCACTCTTTTAACTTTTCCAATTTGACTCCCGCTAAAACCGATATTAAAAGATCGGCTTCATTTTTAAAATATTTGGATATATCATCTAAGGCGTATGGCTTGATAGCTAAAATTACTATTTTATTCAAAGAGTTAAAATCATAAAGTTTTGTTGTTTTAAATCCGGCGTTTTTTAAAAACTGAAGTTTTTCTTCGTCTCTACCTACAATCTCCAAATCAAAATCATTTTTTAATCCATCTATCAAAGCATACGCCATTTTGCCTGTTCCAATAACGGTTAAATTTTTCATTTAAATCCCTTTTAATAAAAATCCTCTAATTAACGTTTATTTACTACTATTATACAAAATATTTGATATAATTTTGACCAAAAAACAGAGAAAGAGAGATTATGAAAAGGATAGCAGCGCTTTTTTTAATGGTTTTTTTGATTTTGATAAATGGATGTTCATCAAAAAAAGAGAGTGAATATAATAAACCTGCAATCTATTGGTATAGTAAAATTATAAAATCTATTAGCCATAACAATCTTGACAAGGCCGATGAGTATTTTACTTCATTAGAAAGTGAGCATATAAGCTCCCCGTTTATTCCCGAAGCTATGCTTATTTTGGCTCAAGCCCATATGGATAATGAAGAGTATTTGATGGCTAGGTTCTATCTTGACGAGTATATAAAAAGATACGCCAGCAATAAAAAAAGAGAGTTTGCCGAGTTTCTAAAAATAAAAGCATCTTTTTTGGGTTTTAAAAATATAAATAGAGATCAAAAACTTTTGCAAGATACTATAAATAGCGCGCTGGAGTATAAAAAAAGGTATAAAAACTCCCAGTTTTTGCCGTTGATTGATACTATACTTACAAAACTTTATATGACCGAGTATATTTTAAATAAAAATATTATGCTCTTATATCAAAGAAGAGATAAACCAAAAGCTGCAAAAATTTATGAAGAGAAATTAAAAAAATCTTGGCTAAACGAAAGTGAGATCTTAAAACCTTCAAGCTGGTATGATTTCTTAATAGAGTGGTAAAAAATAAAATAAGGAATAATATATGAAATTGAGCGATTATAAAGAGTTTCCGACAACGCTGCCTATTATTGTGGAAGATGAGCTATTTTTATATCCTTTTATGATATCTCCTATTTTTTTAAGCGATGAAGAGAATATTTTGGCGGCGCAAAAAGCTCTTGATGAAAACTCTTTGGTTTTAGTTTGTCCCGCAAAAGAGGAAAAAGAGGGGGGAAGGGATTTTGATTCTATCTATCCTGCTGGGGTAGTAGGATCTATAATGAGAAAAGTAACTCTTCCTGACGGAAGGATAAAAATACTTTTTCAAGGACTTGCAAGAGGAAAAATAGTAAAAAAGGTCCAAGAGCATCCTTTAAGCGCTTTAGTGGACATAATAGAGTCAAAACCCTATAACGAGATAAAAGTCGAAGCGCTTCTTGAAGTTTTGAGAGAAAAAGTAAGAACCCTTGCACAAGTTAGTAGCTATTTTCCTCAAGATCTGGTAAAAACTATAGAGGAAAATCATGAGCCCAACAGAATAGCCGATCTTGTTAGCAGCTCTATAAAACTTAAAAAAAGCGATGCATATGAACTTTTTATAGAATCGGATATCGAAAAAAGAATCATGCTTTTGATCGACTTTATAACAGAAGAGATAGAACAGAATAAAATTCAAAAAGAGATAAAAAGCAAAGTCCATAGCAGACTTGAAAAGATAAATAAAGAGTATTTTTTAAAAGAGCAGTTAAAACAGATTCAAAAAGAGCTTGGAGTAGATACCCAAAGAGAAGAGGAGATAGAAGAGTATAGAAAAAAGCTCGAAAGCAAAAAATCTTATATGAGCGATGAAGCTTATAAAGAGATTAAAAAGCAGATCGATAGACTCTCAAGAATGCATCCAGACAGCGCTGAAGCCACAGTGATACAGACCTATCTTGATTGGGTTTTGGAGATTCCTTTTGGAAAATTTTCTAAAAAGAGATTGAGTATTGAAGATGTTAAAAATCAACTTAACAAAGACCATTACGGACTAAAAAAAGCTAAAGAGAGAATTGTTGAATATTTTGCGGTAAAAGAGTTAATGGAGTTAAGAGGAATAAAAAGAGAAAAAGGAAGTGGAGCGATTTTGTGTTTTGCCGGCCCTCCGGGGATCGGTAAAACATCTTTAGCAAACTCCATAGCAAACGCCCTAAAAAGACCTTTAGTTAGGATAGCTCTTGGCGGACTTGAAGATGTAAGCGAGCTTAGAGGCCACAGAAGAACCTATATAGGTGCAATGCCAGGAAGAATAGTTCAAGGCTTAATCGACGCAAAAGAGATGGATCCGGTAATGGTATTGGATGAGGTGGATAAAGTTGGAAGAAGTTTCAAAGGGGATCCTACTTCCGTTTTACTTGAGATTTTGGATCCGGAACAAAATACCCATTTTAGAGATTATTATCTAAATTTTAGTATAGATTTAAGTAACGTCATTTTTATAGCAACGGCAAACGATATTAGTTACATACCTGCACCTCTTAGAGATAGAATGGAGTTTATATTTTTAAGCAGCTACACTCCTCAAGAGAAGTTTGAGATAGCAAAAAGATATCTTATCCCTCAAGAGTTAAAAAAACACGGTTTAAAAGGAAGCGAGTTAAATATAACTCCAAAAGCTTTGGAAGAAATTATTGAAAAATATACGAGAGAAGCAGGGGTTAGAAATCTAAGAAGAAAAATAGCCGATATTGTTAGAAAAGCAGCAAAAGAGCTTTTGGAGAATCCTCAAACCAAAAAAATTTCCGTAACCGTAAAAAATCTTCACAAATTTTTGGAAAAACCGATTTATGAGATAGAGTTAGCTCAGGAGGAGCCCCAAATTGGCGTGGTAAACGGTTTGGCTTGGACCGCTGTTGGAGGAGACGTGTTGAAAATCGAGGCAATCAAAATTAAAGGAAAAGGTGCTCTTCAATTAACTGGAAGTTTGGGCGAAGTGATGAAAGAATCCGCTCGTATCGCACTTAGCGTAGTAAAAGTTTTGATCGATAAAAGATCTATAAAAATAGATCAAGAGGTTATTCCAAAAACAGCAAAAGAAAAAGAAGAAAATATTAAATTAGATCCAAGCGAAGTGTATAGAAGATATGATATACATCTACATATCCCAGAAGGTGCTACTCCAAAGGATGGGCCAAGTGCAGGTATAACAATGGCGACTGCGATAGCTTCAATACTTTCAGAAAAAAAGGTTAAAAGCGATGTGGCAATGACAGGGGAGTTGACGCTTACAGGAAGAGTTTTACCTATAGGCGGATTAAAAGAGAAGCTAATTGCCGCTTATAAAGCCGGGATAAATACTGTTTTAATTCCAAAGAGAAATTTTGAAAGAGATTTGGACGATATACCTAAAGAGGTAACAGACAAATTAAAAATAGTTCCGGTTACAAAAATAGAAGAGGTTTTAAAAGAGGCAATTGTTTGGAAATAGCTTATAGAAGCTAAAATTTAGCTTCTATAAAAACGCGTAAGTTTTTATTTTTTCTTTTAATACGCTTTCTCTAATGGGTTTATTTATAAAATCATTTGCCCCGTTATCGAGAGCCTCCGTTTTTTTTGTTTCATCCGTGCTCAATACAATAACTGGAATATCTTTTAAACTTTCATCGCTTTTTATAATTTTTAGCATTTCAATACCGTTCATAATAGGCATAATTATATCTAAAAGTATCAAATCTATGTTATCTTTATTTCTTAAAATATCAATAGCTTCAATCCCGTTTTTAGCTTCTATAACTTCGTCGACAAAGTCGTTTTTTAAAAGCATTGTTTTTAAAAGTTTTAAATTTATAAAATCGTCATCTACAGCTAATACTTTGATTTTTTTCATACAGTTTCACCTTTTTTGATAAATTTTTCAATGATCGACCTTAAAACATCTTTATTTATTATGTTTTTATTTATCTCATCAAAAACCTCTTTTTCTTTTTCTGAAGCTTCTGAGTTTGGATCGATAAATAAAACAAACTTGCTGTTTTCTTTTAAGCTCTCTTTTAGACTTTTTATTTTTTCTATATTATAATCATCGATCTCCTTATCTATAAAAATTAGTTTATAACAATTGTTTGCTGTTTTGTCTAATATTTCTTCAATATTATGGGCAATTTCACTACTATATCCTAGAGAATTTGCAAGTTGTTGAAACAATTTTGCCTCTAAAAGCGTTTTTTTAGCAATTAAAATATCATTTTTGCACTCTTTTTTAGG
>NZ_CEXZHP010000057.1:0-8424 GCF_982775275.1 Nitrosophilus sp. | reverse complement strand
CAAACCTTTTGCTTATAACCCTAACTTTGATATAATAAAACAATATTATATAAGAGAAATGAGATGGATAAGATTTTTAAAGATTTAAACGAAGAACAAATAAAAGCAGTTGAAAGTATTGACGGGCCGTTGCTTATTTTAGCGGGTGCGGGTAGTGGAAAAACAAAAACTATAACATCAAGACTTGCCTATCTATTAAAGCTTGGAATCGACCCGGCAAACACCTTAACTTTAACATTTACCAATAAAGCGGCAAAGGAGATGAGAGAAAGGGCTCTATCTCTAATCGATGATTCCATATATCCCCCCCTTTTATGCACCTTTCATAAATTCGGTCTGCTTTTTTTAAAGTTTCATATAGAGGAGTTAGGTAGAAAAAACAGTTTTGTTATTATAGACACCGACGATAAAAAAAAGATCATCAAATCTTTTGAACCGGATATCCCCATATCAACTATAGCAAGTGAAATATCAAGATATAAAAACTCATTGATCGATCCAGAGATCGCAATACAGAGCGCTCAGCTTCCAAATTTTAAAAAGATAGCCCTTTTTTATCAAAAATATCAAAACTATTTAAATGAAAATAATTTAGTTGATTTTGACGATCTTTTAATACTAACATACAAAATTTTAGATCAAAACAGCGATCTTTGCTACGAAATTAGCAACAGATATCAATATATAATGATTGATGAGTATCAAGATACCAACGAACTTCAATATAAGCTTGTTAAAAAACTCTGCTTTACCCATGATAATATCTGCGTAGTTGGAGACGACGATCAAAGTATTTACGGCTGGAGAGGAGCAAACGTTAAAAATATTATAGATTTTCCAAACCATTTTCCAGGCACTAAAATAATAAAACTTGAAAAAAATTATAGATCCACAAAAGAGATATTAAAAGCTGCAAACTCGTTAATAGAACATAATAGAAACAGACTTGGCAAAAAACTTGTTGCAACTTTAGGAGAGGGTAAACCTATAGAGATCTACGAATCAAAAGATGAGAACGAAGAATCTTTAAAAATAGCAAAAAAAATAAGAGAACTTTTAGATAGGGGAGTCGATCCAAAAGATATTGCGGTTTTATTTAGAATAAATGCGCTAAGTAGATCTTTGGAAGAGGGTTTAAATAGAGCAAAAATCCCCTATAAACTCGTAGGAGCGGTTAGGTTTTACGAAAGAGCCGAAATTAAAGATATTATAAGCTATTTAAGAATAATAGCAAATCCATATGATGATTTTTCTCTAAAAAGAGTTATCAACAGACCAAAAAGGGGTATTGGAAAAGTAACTTTAGATAAGATCCAAAAAGCAGCGTTTAACAGCAAAAAACCTATACTTACCTTTTTGATGGAAGCAAAAGAGGATGAGCTTTTGCCGATTGTTGGCAAAAAAAATTATAAGACCATAAAAGAGTTTATTGAAGGCTTAATCTCTTTAAAAGATATTAGCGACGATTCGTTATATAGATTTGTAGATGAGATAGAAAATATTTTCGGTATTAGAAGATTTTATGAAAACTTACCCGACGGAATGGAGAGGGTGCTTAATATTGACGAATTTTACGGGCTTTTTAGAGATTATATAAAACAAAATCCTCAAAACTCTTTAGAAGATTTTCTAAATGAACTCTCCCTTCAAAGCGATCAAGACCAAATAGATGAAAATAGCATATCCATTATGAGTGTGCACGCAAGCAAAGGTTTAGAGTTTGAGTATCTTTTTGTTATCGGTTTAGAAGAGGGTTTTTTTCCATTAACGGGTGATGGAAGCGATATAGAAGAGGAAAGAAGGCTTGGTTACGTAGCTATAACAAGAGCAAAAAAAGAGCTTGTTTTAAGCCATGTAAAAAGTAGATTTTATAAAGGAAGAAGAACGCAGCTTCTAAAAAGTAGATTTTTAAAAGAGGCCTCTTTATGTGAGGGAAGCCTATCTTTGGAAAAATCCACAAGTTTTAAAAAGGGAGATCTTGTTAAACATAAAATTTTTGGTATAGGAAGAGTAACAGGAGTTAGCAAAGTTGGAAGAGAATTTAAACTTACTATAAATTTTGGCGGTCAAATAAGAGATATTCTTGCATCTTTTGTAGAAAAGATTTAGATTGGATCAAAAGATGAAAATTGAAGATAAAAATATCACAAACAATAATTCACACCTTCTTTTTGTAGCTTACAAACCTCCCTTTATTAGCTCAAACAGTTTTTTATCACAAATTAAAAAAAGATACAAAGTTAAAAAAGCAGGATTTTCCGGAACTTTGGATCCTTTTGCAAAAGGGGTATTAATAATTGCTTTTGGAGTTTATACGAAACTATTTAGGTTTTTAAAAAAAACTCCAAAAATATATAGAGCTACTTTATGGCTAGGTGCTGTTAGCGAAAGCTTGGATATAGAAAATATAAAAAAGATAAAAACTATTTTGCCCTTTAAAGAAGATGAAATAAAAAAAGCTATAAAATCTTTTGAAGGGGAAATTTTTTATACTCCTCCAAAATATAGCGCAAAAAAGATAGAAGGAAAAAGAGCATATGAACTTGTAAGAGAAAATAAGGAGATAAAATTAAAAAAGGTTAAATCATATATTTACAAAATCAAACTTTTAAATTATTCGCACCCTTTTATAACTTTTGAGGCTGAAGTAAGCGAAGGAACTTACATTAGAAGTTTAGGAGAATTAATAGCAAAAAAACTTGGTACACAAGGGGCCCTGTCAAATCTAGAGAGAATAAAAGAGGGCAAGTTTTTTTATGAAAACGAAAAACCTCTAAATCCTATAAACTATCTAAAAACAAAACAAAATTTTACATTCCTTTCAAAAGATGAGATAAAAAACGGTAAAAAAATAGATATAAAAGATTTAAAAATAAAAGAAGATGGAAAATATCATATTTTATTTGAGGATTTTTTTACGATTATTGAAATTAAAAACAAAAAAGTAAAATATCTACTAAACAATATCCCTCTTTAAAAGGCTTAAAATGAAAACCAAAGCATACGCAAAAATAAATATATTTTTAAAAATAGTAGGATTAAGGGATAATTATCATGAAATTGTTTCAAGATTTATAAAATATTATGATCTGTTTGATGAGATAGAGTTTGTTGAAGGCAGTTTTGATAGATTTGAGATAGAAGGAACTCCAAATATTAAAAGAGAGGAAAATATCATATATAAAGCCTTTGCCGCTTTAAATTATTATACACAAAATCCAAAAATTATAGATTTTTTTTTCTCCCACAAAGTTGTTATCAAAAAAAATATCCCCCAAGGAGCCGGACTTGGGGGAGGAAGCAGTGATGCGGCGGCTTTTATGAAGCTATGCAACCAAATAATAGGACTAAACCTATCTATTAGGGAGCTTGCCCGCATAGGAGCTAAAATAGGAGCCGATGTTCCCTTTTTTATATACGATTTTTCAAGCGCAAACGTTAGCGGTATTGGTGAAATTATTGAAAAATTTGAAGAAGATATTCCTCAAATTCAATTAAAATTTATAGATTCTCACTGCGATACATCCAAAGTCTATAAAAATTATAGACAAAAGCATATGAAGGTTTTTGAGATAGATTTGGCAAACAGACTTAAAAATTTGCCAAGCAAAGAGATTTTAAATAAAATTTCACCTATAAAAGCAAACGATCTTTATCTTAGCGCTATCGATCTTTGCCCAAAATTAAAAAAGTATAAAAACGAATGGTTTTTAAGCGGCAGCGGTAGCACTATTTTTAGGTTAAAATAAAGGAAAATTATGAAAGTAATAGCAACAAATAAAAAAGCTTATCACGATTTTGAGATAATAGAAAAATATGAAGCCGGAATTGTTCTTGAAGGAAGCGAGGTAAAAGCAATAAGAGCAGGAAGAGTAAACTTAAAAGATAGTTTTATAAAGATAGTAAAAGGAGAGCCTTTTATTTTTGGGATGCATATTTCCCATCTAAATACTGCAAATCCACACTATAAACCGGACGAAAAAAGACCAAGAAAACTTCTTCTTCATAAAAAAGAGATAAATAAACTTATCGGTAAAACGAGCGAAAAAGGGTATACTATCGTTCCTTTAAAACTATATTTTAATAATAAAAATTTGGTAAAACTAGAGATTGCTCTTGCTAAAGGTAAAACTTTGCACGATAAAAGAGAAGCGATAAAAAGAAAGATTTTAGATAGGGAAGCAAAAGCCGCTATGAAAAATTATTAAATCAAAGAGCTTATCTTTGCTCTTTGATTCTTGCCGCTTTTCCTTGTCTATCTCTTAGATAGTATAGTTTTGCTCTTCTTACGCGACCTCTTCTTACTACTTTGATTCCTTTTATAGAGTCGCTATAAAGTGGAAAAATTCTCTCTACGCCTACATTGTTGGCACCAACTTTTCTAACTGTGAAGGTTCTTCCAACGCCTTCTCCCCTTATAGAGATACAAACGCCTTCAAAATCCTGGATTCTTGTTTTATTTCCCTCTTTTATCTCTACAGATACTCTAACGGTATCACCCGCTTTAAACTGAGGAACCTCTTTTGATTCTATCTGAGATTTTTCGAAATGCTCGATATATCTATTTCTCATTTTCTTTCCTTTATCAGATCTGGTCTATAATATTTTGTTCTATATAAAGCCATTTTATATTTTAAGGCGCTAATTTTAGCGTGATTTCCCTTTAGAAACTCTGAAGGAACAAAGCTACCTTTAAACTCTTTTGGTTTCGTAAATGATGGAGCCTCCAAAAGAGACTCTTCAAAACTCTCCTCTTTAAGAGAATCGATATTTCCTAAAACTCCTGGGATATTTCTAGATATCGCATCCATCATAGACAAACTTGCTAGCTCTCCCCCGGTTAAAATAAAATCCCCTATAGAAAAAACCTCATCGGCCATCAATTCAATTGCTCTTTCGTCAAAACCCTCATATCTTCCGCTAACAAAGATTATATGTTTTTTTTGAGATAATCTTTTTGCATCTTTTTGATTAAACCTTTTTGCGGCGGGAGTTGTAAAAATGACCCAACAATCATCATCTTTTGCAGCCTCTATCGTATCTATCAAAGGTTGAGGAGCCAAAAGCATCCCAGCTCCCCCGCCTATTTTATACTCATCAACCTTTTTATGCTTTAATTTCGTATAATCTCTTGGATTTTTAAACTCTATATCTATGATTTTATTTTCTATGGCTCTTTTTAAGATAGAATCGTTAAAATAGCATTCGATTAACTCTTTAAAAAGTGTTATAAACGTAAATTTCATGAGGATTCCAAAATATCAAACCCCTCTTTTACCTCAATCTTTTTTTCGTTAACGTTTACATCTTTTATAAATTTATCCATATAAGGTATAAGAAAGGATTTGGCTTTTCCTTTTTTTATAAGCTCATCATCTGTTTTTATAAAAAGATAATCGGCTGAGGGAAATCTTTGAATGTCGATAACGACTCCTAATCTATTTCCCTCTTCTATAACTTCACAGCCAATTATATCAAACCAAAAATATTCATCCTCTTTTAGTTCGCAACTTTTTCTAGTCTCTTCAATCGATGAGTAGATAATTTTGTTTGTTAGCTTTTTTGCATCTTCTAAAGTATTTATACCTAAAAATTTTATAACCCCTCTTTTAGGATTATAATACTCCACAACCAACTCTTTATCGTCTATTTTAAACTTTGCGCCTTTTTTAAACTGCTCCGGGAAGTCGCTAAGAAGATGTAGCTTCATCTCCCCTTTTAAGCCAACGGCCCTTCCGAGTTTTGCAACTTCCACTTTTTGCAAAACTACTCTCCTTTTATCTGGACGTTAACTTTATAGCTAACTCCATCTTTTGCCTTACATCCTGAGATCAAAGTCTTTATAGCGCCTATCATTTTACCTTCTTTGCCGATTATCTTTCCGGCATCGGCTCTATTGGCATAAATGGTTATCTCGCTATATTCATCGTTTATAACTTTTTTTTCAACCTCGATATCTTCGGGCTTTGTGGCAAGTAGTTTTGCAAATTTCAAAACAAATTTTTCAATCATCTTACTTTCCGGTTATTTTTTTTACCCTATCGCTCATTTTTGCGCCAACGCTTAGCCAATAATTTAATCTCTCTTCATCAAATTTTACGGTAGCCGGCTCGGTTAAAGGATTGTAATATCCTATAGACTCTATCCAGCCTCCATCTCTTCTTTTTCTGCTATCTGTTACGACTATCCTATAAAATGGTCTTTTTTTTCTACCCATTCTTGTCAATCTAATTACAGTCATTTAATTTTCTCCTTTTTAATTTTAGTTGGGTAAGGCGAACACGCTTTTGCGTACTCACCATACCCAACTATCTTGGGATTCCTCCGGCTTTCATCTGGCTCATTAGATTTTGGATATCTTGCATCCCTTTTTTACCGGAAAACTTTTTAGCAAATTTCGCAGCGTTATTGAACTGTTTTAATATCTTATTAACTTCTTGTATGCTAAGTCCGGCTCCGGCGGCTATTCTTCTTTTTCTACTGTTGTTTTTAAGTATCAAATCTGGATCTTTTCTCTCTTTTGGGGTCATAGAGCTAATCATAGCTTTTATTCTTTTTATCTCTTTTGAGTTTTCAAGATCCACATCTTTCAAAGCCTTCGCCATATTCCCCATTCCAGGGATCATCGAAATCAAAGATTTTAAATTACCCATTTTTTTAATGGATTCTAGCTGATCTAAAAAGTCTTCGAAATTGAATTTTCCTTTTTTGATCTTTTTAGTTAACTCTTTTGCCTTTTTCTCATCTATTACCGCCGCGGTTTTTTCGGCCAAAGATTCAATATCTCCAGCACCCATTAGACGATTTGTGATTCTCTCGGGTATAAATAGTTCAAGATCGGGCATCTTTTCGCCGGTTCCTATAAACCTTAAAGGTACTCCTATCTGATGGGCGATACCTATGGCTACTCCCCCTTTGCTATCTCCGTCAAATTTTGTTAAGATTACCCCGGTTATGCCTATCTCTTCATTAAATTTAGAAGCACTTCTAACCGCATCTTGTCCCGTTAACGAGTCGGCAACATAAAATATATCATCCGGATTTGCCGCTTCTTTAACCTTTTTTAACTCCTCCATCAACTTTTCATCAATCGCAAGACGTCCTGCAGTATCTATCAAAACAACGTCAAAAAGATTCTTTTTTGCGTAATCTATCGCATCTTTTACTACTTTAACCGGATCTTTAGTATCTTCACTAAAAACTTCTACACCAATTTGTTCGCCAAGCTGTTTTAACTGCTCAACCGCGGCAAGCCTTTGAAGGTCTGCTGCAACCATTAAAACTTTTTTCTTTTTAAACTCTTTTAAATAATTGGCGAGTTTTGCGGTGGTTGTAGTTTTACCGCTACCTTGAAGACCCATCATAAGAACGATCGTAGGAGGTTTTGAAGCAAAAACAAACCCCTGTTTTCCGGGAACTTCTAAAATATCTTTTAAATTTTTCTCTAAAGCCTTTAAAAAATTTTCTTTACCAATTCCGGCTTTTTTCGTATCTAACTCTACTTTTGTCAATAACTCTTTTACTACTTTATGATGAACATCGGCTTTTAAAAGGGACTTTTTAAGCTCGGCAAGGGCCTTTTTTAAAGCTTTTTCATCATCTTTAAATCTTATTTTTTTGATTGCATTGGAAAATGAGTTAGATATTGCTTCAAACACTTAATCTCCACCTTTTTTGATATATAGTTTTTGAGTGTGAATTTTACTTAAAAAAAGCTTAATTTTAGATAAATTTAATAAACTCTTCGGGCTCTTGGGACTCAAAGGAGTATCCAAGTATCTCTATCTTTTTTGCGTGCAACATAATTCTTTTAAACTCTTTTGCTCCATATAAAGTATCCCCTACTATAGGATGATCTATTCTTACCAAATGGACCCTTATTTGGTGAGTTCTTCCTGTTTTTATAATAGCTTTTATTTTTGTGTATTTTGAGATAACCTCAAGGGGGGTAACATAAGTTATAGCCTCTTTCCCTTTGGCATAAGAGATCTTACTTTTTGCTCTTCCTTGCTTTTTTATAGTTAAAATTGGAAGATCGATAGTCTCCTCTTCTGGCAAAATACCCTCAACCCACGCTATATACTCTTTATATACTTTTTGCTCTTTAAAAGCTTCTATGGCTTTTTTCCTAAACTCCTCATTTTTTACTAAAAGCAAAATACCGCTTGTTTCTTTATCGAGCCTATGAAGAAGCTTATGCCCGGAATCTTTTTCTATCTCTTCGCTCGTTATGAAAGCCGGTTTATTTATGGCCAATATATTTTCATCTTCATAAATTATATCGATTTTTGGCTCTTTTAATACTCTAAATTTTGTTTTTGTATCTACCTCTCCTCTTGCAATTTTAACCTTTTTGTTTCCAACATATACTAAACCTCTATCTATTAGCTCTTTTGCCTTTTTGTTGGATATATCAAGCTGCGA
>NZ_CEXZHP010000056.1:0-8482 GCF_982775275.1 Nitrosophilus sp. | reverse complement strand
TAAATTTTCTATTTGCGTATGTTATGATTCCAGCCGGATCGGTTTCTGTTATCATTACACCCCCATCAAAGGGAACTTCTATATCTACCGGATCTTCTCTAATTATCTCTTTTCCGGTTTTGATATTTTTAATCTTTTTCATTATAATCCCCTAAAAAGTTTTTAAATATAATTTAAATAATAGGAAAAAATTTATTAAATAAAAATATAAAAGAGGCTTTATGAACCAAAAAAATATTAAAGATTTGGTTAAAGAGAGAGTTTTGATCATTGACGGAGCTATGGGGACCCAGCTTCAGGCAAAAAAGATACCAAAAGAGGTTTGGCGAGGAAAAGAGGGCTGTAACGAACTTTTAAACGAAAGCGCACCCGATATTATAAAATCTATCCATAAAGCATACGCAAAAGTTGGGGCCGATATTATTAAAACAAACAGTTTTGGCACGATGCCGTGGGTTTTGGAAGAGTATGGATTGGAAGATAAAGCTTATGAATTGACATATCTTGGATGTAAGCTCGCTAAAGAGGTATGTCAAGAGTTTAGCAAAGATAAACCAAGGTTTTGCGCCGCATCTTTTGGACCCGGGACAAAACTGCCTAGTTTAAACCATATCGATTATGATACTATGTATGATGGTTATATAGAGTGCGCAAAAGGCGCAAAAGATGCAAATGTGGATCTATTTTTATTAGAAACTTGTCAAGATCCTCTACAGATAAAGGCCGCTATCCATGCCTGCAGTGACGTTGCGCCAGATATTCCTATAATGGTAAGCGTAACAATCGAGCAAAACGGAACTATGCTAATTGGAACAGATGCGGCTACCATAGCTACAATTTTGGAGCCTTTTGATATATTATCTTTAGGTTTTAACTGCGGAACCGGTCCTGATATGATAGAAAAACATTTAAAAATTTTAAGCGAAGTTTGGCCAAAATATATAAGCGTTCACGCAAACGCGGGTCTTCCTCAAAATAGAGGGGGATATACCTATTATCCGATGGGTCCAAAAGAGTTTGTAGAGCTTGAGGGTAAATTAACAAAATATGACGGAGTTGCATTTTTGGGTGGATGTTGCGGAACGACGCCTCAACATATCAAAGCTTTGGTAGAAGCGGTTAAAGCAAAGGTTCCAAAACAGCCAAAGGGTTCTCATCCAAGAAGTATAGCCAGCCTTTTTGAATCAAAAACACTAAATCAAAATCCCCCTCCCTTTTTGATGGGCGAAAGAAGCAACGCAACAGGTAGCAAAGCTTTTAGAGAACTTTTGTTAAAAAGCGATTATGAAGGAACCTTAAGCGTTGCTCAGCAGCAAGTTAGAAGCGGAGCACACGGGATAGACGTATCGGTTGGGTTTGCCGGCAGGGATGAGAGCGAAGATATGAAAGAGGTTATAAAACTTTACAATGAAAAAATATCAATTCCTCTGATGCCAGACTCCACGCAGATAAAAGCTTTAGAGGCGGCTTTAAAGCATATTGGCGGAAGAGCTATTATAAATTCGGCAAATCTTGAAGACGGCATAGAAAAATTTGACGCTATATGCAAGCTTGCAAAAAGATTTGGAGCCGCTTTGGTTCTTTTAGCTATAGATGAAAAAGGTATGGCTAAAACAAAAAAGAAAAAGATCGAAGTTGCAAAAAGAATGTATGAAAGAGCGGTAAACCTACATGGAATGAATCCAGGAGACTTAGTATTTGATCTGCTTACTTTTACCGTAGGAAGCGGCGATGAGGAGTATCAAAACGCCGCTATAGAAACAATTGAAGCTATAAAAGAGTTAAAAAGGCTATATCCGGAAGTCGGAGCAGTTCTTGGAATATCAAATATCAGTTTTGGACTTGAAAAGCATGCAAGGGAATATTTAAACAGTGTATTTTTACATCATTGTGTAAAAGCCGGATTGAGTATGGCTATAGTAAACGTAAAAAATCTTATCCCTTATCATAAAATAAGCGAAGAAGATAGAAAAGTTTGTGAAGACTTGCTTTTTAACAAAAGAGAAGATGGCGATCCCCTTTTTAAATTTATAGATCATTTTAGCAAAGCAGATAAAAAAGAAAAAAAAGATAGCGACGAATTGAGTAAACTACCTTTGGAAAAACAGATTCATAAACTTTTGATCGACGGAGACAAAGAGAGGATGATGCCTTTGCTTGAAAAAGCAAAAGAAAAGATTGATCCGCAAAAAATAATAAACGAGATTTTAATAGAGGCTATGAAAGAAGTTGGAGAGCTTTTTGGAAGCGGACAGATGCAACTCCCTTTTGTTCTTCAAAGTGCAGAAGTTATGAAAGCCGCAGTTGATTATCTAAACCAATTTTTGCCTAAAAAAGAAAAAACCTCAAAAACCACGCTGATTTTAGGGACGGTAAAAGGCGATGTGCATGACGTTGGCAAAAATTTGGTAGATATTCTTCTTACAAATAACGGCTTTAACGTGGTAAATATTGGTATAAAGGTTGAACTTGAAGAGTTTATAAAAGCTTACAAGGAGCATAATGCAGATGCCATAGGTATGAGCGGACTTTTAGTAAAATCTACCGCCGTTATGCTTGAGAATTTGAAAGAGATGAAAAAAAGAGGAATAAAAGCTCCTGTTTTATTAGGAGGAGCCGCGTTAACAAAGAGATTTGTCGATGATTTTTGCAGACCAGAATATGATGGGCCGATATTTTATTGCAAAGACGCATTTGACGGAATAGTTGCTATGAGTAGGATAGAAGAGGGCAATTTTGATACAAAGCTTGGAAGCGATAAAGATGAAGAAGATATAATAGAAGTGGTAAAAAAAGAGGATATTAAGATAGATCCAAAAGATATAATTTTACCTCCTTTAGTTTCAGTCCCGACACCACCTTTTTGGGGCAGAAGAACTTTGGATATAGATCCTCTAATAGCCTATGAGTGGATAAACAAAAGACTTTTATTTAAACAAAGATGGGGATATAAAAGCAAAGGGTTAAGTAAAGAGGAGTATGAAAAACAGCTAAAAAATGTCATAATTCCGGCATTTGAAAGATTAAAAAGCGAGTTAAAAGATATTTTTAAACCGGTTATTATATACGGATATTTTCCCGTAAGAAGGGTGGATAATGAACTTTACGTATTTGGCGAGGAGTTTGGTTGGAGAAAAGATGAAGACGCCAATTGCGAGCCTATAGAAAATATTATAGGCGATGCGATAGAGATCTTGACTTTTCCAAGACAAAAAAAGAAGCCACACAGATGTATTGCAGACTATTTTAGAAGCGATAGAATGGATGTTTGCGCATTTACGTGCGTAAGTGCTGGAAGTGCTTTTAGTGAGTATGAGAGCGAGCTTTTTAAAGCAGGAAAATATCACGAATACCATTTGGTTCATGGATTGAGCGTTGAGCTTGCCGAAGCATTAGCCGAGATTGCACATAAAGAGATAAGGATAGAGCTAAATATATTAAAAAACGAAAAACCAGATCTAAAAGATGTAAAAATGAGTGGATATCAAGGTGCAAGATATAGCCCAGGATATCCTGCTTGTCCTGATCTTGAGCTTAATAGGCATATATTTAATCTTTTAAAGCCAGAGGAGTTTGGCATAACGCTTAGCGAAACCTTCCAAATCCATCCAGAACAGTCAACCTGTGCGATCGTAGTTCATCATCCTGAAGCTAAATATTTCAACGTTTAAGAGGCTTTTTGCCTCTTTTTAATAATTTAATTAAAAAATTTATTGTTTACAGTAATTTTCGAGGTTGGTTTTTATGCTTTTACTATATCTCATTTATTTTTCAATTTTGATATTAATTTAAATTAATATTTTGTCTGATAAAATCCTTCATAAGGATAGATTATTGCTTAGTATAGATCATTATATTTTATGTTATAAATAGTCCAAAAACCTAAATAAAGATATAGTTAAATAATGGATAAAATAATAACTTTTTACTATTAAAGCTATAAAATCAGGAGATATGAAATGCAAAAAATATTAACTCAAGAACAGAAAAAATATATAATTAAACTTTTGCAAGAAAATAAAGATTTGCCTGAAGAATTTAAACATTTACTTTTCCCAACAAAACAGAAAGAATATGAATTGGTCTATGCAGGAAAAATTAGAAAAGAAGATTTGCTAGCAAATGAAGATGGAGTTTTTCCAGTTCCGTTACAGATTGATAAGGTATTTAATGGTGAAAGGGAAAGCTTTGATGATGATTGGAAAAATATGATTGTTTTTGGAGATAATTTACAGTTTTTAAAGACTGTTTATGAAAATAAAGATCCTTTAATTAAAGATAAAGTAAAAGGGAAGGTTAAATTAATTTATATTGATCCACCGTTTGCAACTGAAAGTGATTTTAAAGGAAAAGAAGGACAAAAAGCTTATAGAGATAAAGCAAAAGGTGCTGAATTTGTAGAGTTTTTAAGAAGAAGACTAATTTTAGCAAGAGAAATTTTAGCTGATGATGGGAGTATTTATGTACATTTAGACAAAAAAATGAATCATTATATAAAAGTTATAATGGATGAAATTTTTGGAAAAGAAAAATTTAGAGCAGAAATTATATGGGATACTTCAATTCCTTATGTTGCTGGGAATAAATGGCTATCTCCTAATTGGATATATTCACATGCTATTATTTTATATTATACAAAATCGATAAATAATTATATTTTTAATAAGCAAGTAATGGAAGTTAAACAACCATCAGGAGATATATCAAAAAAACCATATAAAGATATATGGACCGATATAGAAAACTTTGCTGGTTTTTTAGGAGCTAAAGATATTAAATATGGTTATCCAACTCAAAAACCTGAAAAACTATTAGAAAGAATAATCAAAGCATCTACCAATCCAGGGGACTTAGTTTTAGACTTCTTTGGTGGAAGTGGAACAACAGTAGCAGTTGCAGAAAAACTTGGAAGAAGATGGATTGCTGTTGATATTGGAAAATTTTCTTATTACACAATGCAAAAAAGAATTTTGCAGATAGAAAATTCAAAATATTTAGAGAATCCCAAGAAGAAATATGGAAAAAAAGCAAGAAGTTTTATTACAGCAAGACTTGGAATATATGATTTAAAGCAAGCA
Source organism: Nitrosophilus sp. (assembly GCF_982775275.1). NCBI lineage: Bacteria > Pseudomonadati > Campylobacterota > Epsilonproteobacteria > Nautiliales > Nitratiruptoraceae > Nitrosophilus > Nitrosophilus sp. Next base: position 3,404 of record NZ_CEXZHP010000056.1, on the reverse strand, counting down.
TTAGATCTTGAGTGGAAGCAATACTTAAAATTTGTCTCAGAGCTTTTTGAATTTGAGGTAAATGGGTTTGAAGTGGCTGGATTGAAGTTTGAAGGAAAAAAGGGAGAATTTCCTGTAAAGGTATTTGATTATAGAAGATTTAAAGATGCTTCTGTGGATGAAAGTTATTTACAAAATATTCATAATACTATTGGAAGCAGATTAAGTGGAAAGGTCTATATAGTTGCACCTGCAAATTATGTGGACTTTATACAAGATTATTATCAAATTGGTAGTATAAAATATTTTTTCTTAAAAATTCCGTATCAAGTAATTAAAGAGCTTCATAAAATTCCATTCAAGAAATTAAGACAACCGCAAAGTAAGAAAAATGTTAATGATTTAGATGAAGTAATAGGATTTCATTTTATAAGGCAACCAGAAGTTAAAAGTGAATTAAAAATTGAAAGCAATAAAGTAAAACTAATAATAAAAGAATTTAGAAGTCAATATTATAAAGATGAAGAAGGGAAAGTTTTAGATAATTTTGAAACATTATCTGCAGTTTTTATTGATAAAAATTATAATGGAAAATATTTTGAGATGGATGAAGTATATTTTGCTGATGAATTATTACCTAAAAAATCCAAGAAGAAAGATGTTGAAGAAGACATTAGAAAAAAATTGAAAGAGATTAAAGATAATGGGTTAGTTATTGAAATGGATAAGAATAAATTAGGACAAAAAATTATGATTGTTTATTCAGATATTTATGGAAATGACTTTACAGAAATTTTTAATTTAAATAAAATAAGGGAAAGTTATGGAAGAGATTAAAATTTATAAAACAAAAGATTTAGTTTTAAAGGTTAATCCTGTTTATGATCCTACAAAGCTCAACTTTGATGAGTGGGAAAGTTTTTTAGATGTTCTTTGTGGAGATAGAGAATATCAAAAAGAGGCTATTAGAAATGCAATAATTTATTTTGCTGGAGGTAGATATTCAAAAATAGAAGATTTAGTTGAAGAAAATTATAATAAAAATCAAGAGTTGAAAAATAGATATCCTACTTTAGATGAGTATAAAAGACATATTCAATTATCAAATAAATTATCTGCAAATATAGATCTTGCTACAGGAACAGGAAAATCTTATGTAATTTACGGAATTGCTCAAATTATGTTAGGGCTTGGTTTGGTGGATAAAGTATTAGTTTTAGCTCCATCTTTGACAATTGAAGCAGGTTTAACTGAAAAATTTGAAAGTTTAAGTGGAAATTCAAGGCTTAAAAAAGCAATTCCAAAGAATGCAAAATATAAAAATCCTAGAATTGTTAATGCAAATGTAACAGTAAAAGATGGTGATATTTGTGTAGAAAATATTCATGCTGTTTATGAAAGGACAGGTTCGTCAATTGACGATAGTTTTAAAGGTGTTGGAGAAAGAGTTTTAGTCTTAAATGATGAATCTCATCATATATATAATAAAGTTAGTGGAAGAAGCGAGGAAGCAAAAAGTATAAAAAAATGGAAAGAATTTTTATTAAATCCCGATTATAATTTCAAGTATATTTTAGGATTTACAGGAACAGCTTATATTGGAAATGAATATTTTAATGATGTAATCTATAGATATTCTTTAAGAGAAGCTATTGAAGACAAAATAGTCAAAAATATCGAGTATGTACAAAAAGATGATAGTTTAAATAAAAATGAGAAGTTTCAAAAAATTTATCAAAATCATCAGGAAAATAAGGATAAATATCCAAGAATAAAACCTTTAACTATTTTAGTAACAAAAGATATTTCAAATGCTAAAAATTTAAGGGAAGATTTGATCTCCTTTTTAGGAGAAAAAGAAGGTTTATCAAGAGAAGAAATAGAGAAAAAAGTTTTAATAGTAACTTCAGCTAACGAGCACAAAGCAAATATTCCTAAACTAAAAACTGTAGATGAGAAAAATGATCCGACGGAATGGATTGTTTCTGTGTCAATGCTTACGGAAGGATGGGATGTAAAAAATGTTTTTCAAATAGTCCCTTGGGAAGATAGAGCGTTTAATTCAAAGTTACTTATAGCCCAAGTGCTTGGTAGAGGATTGAGGGTTCCGGAAGAGTATAAAACTCCACAACCAAGAGTAATAGTTTTTAATCATGATGCTTGGAGTAGAAATATTAAAGGCTTAGTTGATGAAATATTAGAAATTGAAACAAGAATCTATAGTGAGGTAATTTTAGAAGGAGAAAGAAGTAAATATCATTTTGAAGTTTATAATTTGGATTATTCAAAAGAAGAGATTGAAGTTGAGCATAAAAGAGATAAAGAAATTTATAATTACTCAAGAATAGAAAGAGAAGGTATAAAATTAGAATCTCAGGTTGAGATTGTTGATAAAGAAACTGTTTATGAATCTGTGTCAGGAGGTTTAATTAGAGAGAAAAATTATGCAATAGAATATAATACTTGGACAGTTGAAGAAGTATTAGATAAAATATATGAAGAATTTCAGATAAGAGATTGGGAAGGTAGAGTTTTACAACTTGGAGAAGATCAATATACAAAAAACAATTTACCTCCAAGAGATAGAATTAGAGAGATTATAATTAATTCGATGAGGAAAGTTGGCATTAAAGGAGATAGATTAGTCGGGAAGAATGTAAATAAGATTTTTCAGGCATTCTCTACTCTTTTAAGGAAAAAAGGTAAAACAGTTACTACAAAATTAAAAGTAAATGATCCTATAAAAATTTCAACGAAAGATATACAAAGAGAGAGTATAGGAATAGGAAACTTAAAAAGGGAATATTCTATTTTTTATACAAATAATTGGGAAAATGAGATTTTTAATATAGAACAAAAAGAATTATTCAAGCAATTATTAGAAGATGAAACATTACCAAGGTATGCATTAAAGGAACAGAATGAATTTTTATTTAAAACTTCATTAAATTTAGTTTTTACCAATAAAGAGCCAGAGAGAAAGTTTGTAGAACAATTATGTAAAAAAGATGTTGCAGAAAAAGTTTCAGCATGGGTTAAATCGAGAGATAGAGGCTTTTATAGTATTGAATATACCTGGAGAAAAGGGGAGCATCAAAAACCAAATTCCAAATTTAATCCAGATTTCTTTATTAAAATTGATAAAGACGGTTATGAATATTTTGTAGTTGTTGAAATTAAATCTGATAGAGACGATTCAGATGAAAACAAAGCAAAATATAAATATGCAAAAGAGCATTTTGATAGATTAAACAGAATCCTGAAAGAAAAAGGTATAAAGCAAAAGTATCTGTTTCACTTTTTAAGTCCGAATTCCTATACTGAATTTTTTGAATACTTAAAAGATGGAAGATTAATTAATGATAGTTTTAGAAGCGAATTGGAAAATTTGTTATCTGAATTATAGTAAATGTAACATTTATATT
>NZ_CEXZHP010000055.1:0-8538 GCF_982775275.1 Nitrosophilus sp. | reverse complement strand
ATCCAAAAGCCCCGCCAATAAAAAAAGATATTTTTGGATTTTCTTTTAAAATTTTGGCAAATTCAAAACTATCAAACTCAGCTCCACCGGGAGTCAAAGCGATAGAAAAAGAGTTATTAAGATAGGGTAAAAGAGCTTGTGTATAACTTTTTTTTGCACTATTTTCATCTTTACTTTGAGCTTGATTTATTTTTTTGTTAAAAATATTGTAAATATTTATATCTGCATATTTTTTAGTCATTTAATAAAATCTTTACTTAACTCTTCATAACACTTTTCATCTTTTTTTGAGATAGAATATATATCTATTTTACTCATTTTTCTCAACTAAATGTAAGCCATTTTCTAAAAAGATCTGAACCTATGACTTTAAAATCTGTATCTAAATTGTCATAAACTCTAACTCCGCCTATTGCTGCAACGGGATGTTTTGATAATTTTGATAATTTAACTATTTTTTCTCCAACAATATTTTTTATATCTTTTGTTGAGGTGTTTCTAAAAGCTCCAAGCCCTATGTATGTTAGATCCAATATATTTGCCTCTTTTATCTCCTCTTCATTGTGAGTTGATAATCCTAAAATCTTTTTGCCTATAATTTTTCTGAGTCCATTTACAGCTTCATATTTGCTATTAAAGCCAAAACTCTCAATAATATTTAAAATATCCTCCTGCCCTATATGAAGCCCATCGGCAAATTGAACAAGATCTAAATAATCATTTACGATAATTGGGATATCGCTTAATCTTTTCAATCTTTTAATATTTTCCTTTTTTTCTTCAAAACTACTTTTTTTATCTCTATATTGAATAAATACCGCATTATAAAACTTTGCCATTTTTACAAAATCATCTATTTCAAATCTGTAAAAGTCCAATAAATACTTATCACATAAAGCGTATATTTTACTCATATTTCTCACTTTTTTTATGAGGCAAAAATTGAACCAAAAGATCTGCGATAGTCTTTTTCAAATCGTTTCTATTTACAATCATATCTATTAGTCCATGCTCAAGCAAAAACTCGCTTCTTTGAAAACCTTCTGGCAGATCTGCTCCGATAGTCTGTTTGATAACTCTTTGTCCGGCAAAACCTATCAAAGCTCCGGGCTCAGCTATAATAATATCTCCAAGCATCGCAAAAGACGCACTTACTCCTCCCATAGTAGGATCGGTCAATACGGAAATAAATGGAAGTTTCTCATCATCAAGTTTTGCCAAAGCAGCACTTGTTTTGCTCATCTGCATAAGACTAAAGGTGCTCTCTTGCATCCTTGCTCCGCCGCTTGCGCTAACTATGACTAAAGGGTTTCTTTTTTCAATGGCTCTATTTACGGCTCTAACTATCTTTTCACCTTCTACAGATCCCAAACTTCCACCCATAAAATTAAAATCAAACACTACAAGTTCGCTCTCAACTCCTTCTATTTTACACGTTCCACTAATTGCCGAACTATATCTGCCGGTTTTTTTGTAATTCTCTTCGATTCTTTTTTTGTAACTTTTTTTATCCACAAATTTTAAAGGATCCAGTGGAGCCAAATTGGCGTCTACCTCTACAAAACTACCCTCATCGCAAAGTATCTTTATCCTATCTTGGGCTCCAATCCTAAAATGGTAACCGCATTTTGGGCAGACATAGTTTCTATTTACCACCTCTTTATAATACATCAAAGCGTTACAACTTGGGCACTTTATCCAGTGACTGGGTTTTTCCTCTTTTGAAGGTTGGCTTCTTCTAATCTTTTCAAAAAAGCTAAATTTCACTTTAGATCCTTTAAAATATCGTTTTTAATCTTTTCAAAAAGATTGTCATCTTTGCTAACCAAAATATATTTATCATTATAATATAAATTTAGATCTTCGCATTGATGAATACCGGCAGCTATATCATACTCCCTAATTTCACCGATAAAAAGCACAAATCTAACATAATGGGCATACGACAATGACAAAGCAACTGCTCCGGGGCTTCTAAATTTTATAGAGGCAAGTTTCAATCTTTTTACGATCTTGGGATTTGCGTAGGCTTTTTCAAAAAGCCCTACCCTTCCACTACTTTTTAAAGTTTTAACATCAAAAAAACCAAAATCATCTATTAAAAAAGAGCCCTTTTTATAAAAGTTCTCACTTTTGATAAAAATATCACCGTTTGCGAAATTTGCTATAAATGAAAGAGCGGTTTTTTGATCTTTTTGAATTGCTATGGAAGTTCCATAGTATGGAAAACCGGATATCAAATTGTCGCTTCCGTCTATTGGATCAAGAACTATTTTAATATCTCCTTCTCCTATTATACCGCTCTCTTCGGAAATTATTTGTCCAAATTTTTTTAAATGCTTTATATAAATCTCTTCAGATATTAGATCTATCTTTGTGCTTTTATCTCCTCCAGCGCCGATTTTTACTATTTCAAAATATCTCTCATCCATTCTTTTATGGATAAGAGAATATATCTTTTTTGAAGCTTTTAAAATCTCTTGCAAAATCTCCATATCTACTCTAATAACTTTTTGATTATAGATTTGGCCGCTTCTCTCCCATCATAAGCGGCGGTCACCACAAGATCGGCTCCTCTGTAACAATCCCCTCCTGCATATACCCCAGGTTTTGTAGTTTCATAATTTTCATCTACTATTATAGCCCCCCAATCGTCAGTCTCAATCCCGTTTTTTGACAAAAACTCAAGAGGAGTATTTGAAAATCCCAGGGCAAATATCACTACATCCGCATCGAGTCTAAACTCACTACCTTTTATCTCTTCAAGTTTTTTTCCGCTTTGAAGGGTTTTTATAAGTTTTACTCCTATAACTTCGTTGTTTTCGTTTGTTAAAACCTCTTTTGGCGCTACGTTAAACATAAACTCGCCACCCTCTTCAACGGCGTTTTGATACTCTTTTTTGCTTCCGGGCATACTTTTTACGTCTCTTCTATATGCACAAATTACCTTTTTTGCCCCTTCTCTGATAGAAGTTCTAACACAATCCATTGCGGTATCCCCACCGCCGATTATAACAACTCTTTTATCTTTTACGTTTATATTGGTATCATAGCTATCGCCAAAAAGTTTTCTTTGAATATTTACTAAAAATTTCATAGCGGGCATCGCGCCTTTTGCATTTTCGCCAGGGATATTTGGCATTCTCGATTTTTTAGCACCGATTCCTATAAAAACCGCGTCATAATTTTCAAGAAGATAATCAAAAGTTACATCTTTTCCAACCTCTTTATTTAAAAAGAGTTTCATTCCAGCTTCCACCATCCAATCAACTCTTCTTTGAATCACTCTTTTATCAAGTTTAAACCCAGGAATTCCGTAAGTTAAAAGTCCTCCAGGACGATCCTCTTTTTCATATACGTGTGGCTCTATTCCGGCTCTTAATAAAAATGTAGCACAGGATAATCCAGCTGGGCCAGATCCTATGATTGCAACCTTTTTATCGGTTATTATCCCCGGAAATTCAGGTCTTAATCCCTTTTTAAAACCCTCTTCGCTGATATATGTCTCAACGGGCCCTATAGTTACCGCTCCATATCCTTCGTTTAATGTGCAGTGTCCTTCACAAAGTCTATCATGAGGACATATTCTTCCCATAACTTCCGGAAAAGGAGAAGAGTCGTTTGATAGTTTAAAAGCAAGTTCTAGATCCCCTTCGGCTACCGCTTTTAGCCAGTGGGGGATGTAGTTGTGAAGCGGACATCTATTGTGACAATATGGATCACCGCACTGAACACACCTTTCACTCTGAAGACTTGCTTCGTTTGGCGTATATATCTCGTAAATTTCGCTAAAATCTTTTATTCTTTCGTTTATCGCTCTTTTTTTTGGATCCGTTCTTTCAGTGAATATAAAACTTTGCATATTATTCCCCTTCCTCAAGGTTTAGAGGTACTTTAGTCAACTCTTTTGGTCGTACCATCCAAAAATTTCTTAACTCCATTCTAAAATTTTCTAATATCGATCTTGCTTTTTCGCTTTTTGTCTCATTATAATAGATTTTAAGAAGTCTTTTTAGATAGTGTCTTGCTTCATCATACTCATCGGTATCTATCCTTCTTGCTTCGATCAACTCTTGGTTTATCTTTTCAGCAAAGTCGTGCTCTTGATCGTAAACAAAAGCAAGACCTCCGGTCATTCCCGCACCAAAATTTATACCGGTTTTGCCAAGAACCACTACAATTCCACCGGTCATATATTCACAGGCGTGATCGCCGGTTCCTTCAACTACCGCTAAGGCACCGGAATTTCTAACGGCAAATCTCTCTCCCACGCTTCCTGCGACAAAAAGTTTGCCTCCCGTTGCTCCATAGAGGCAGGTATTTCCCGCAAGTGAGAACTTATCTCCATGATTTTTACCGGTTATTACAATCTTTCCTCCATGCATTCCTTTTCCGACATAATCGTTCGCCGCACCTTTTAAATAGATATTTACGCCGTTTATTAAAAAGGCTCCAAGACTTTGTCCTGCAACCCCTTCAAGCTCTATATTTATGGCATGTTCTTTTAAACCGCTATCTCCGTAATATTTTGCGATCTCTCCGCTTATCCTTGCTCCAAAACTTCTATTGATATTTTCTATCTTTTTTCTAACCGTAACGGTAATATCGGGATTTTCTATAGCGGGATATATCTCTTTTAAAACCTCTTTTTCAAATTCATTTTTATCAAAAGGCTCGTTTGATTTGACCTGACATGTATCTACTCCATCAAGTCTTTGTAAAACGGAACTAAAATCAAATTTTTTAGCAAACTCCGTACCTACAACTTTTAAAAGATCGCTTCTACCGATAATCTCTTCAAGGCTCTTATATCCCAAAGAAGCCAAGATCTCTCTAACATCTTGCGCTAAAAGAGTAAAATAGTTTATCAATCTATCAACAGTTCCTACATAATGCTCTCTTAAAAACTCTTTTTGGGTAGCGATACCCACGGTACATCTATTTAGATGGCAAACTCTTAAAATCTTACATCCAAGTATAGTTAAAACTCCCGTTCCAAAAGCGTAACTTTCAGCCCCCAATAGTGCGGCTTTCACTATATCAAGGCCAGTTTTTAAACCACCATCGGTTTGTAGATGAACAAAGCTTCTAAGATGGTTGGCTTTAAGAGCGTTATGAGCTTCAGATAGTCCTAACTCCCACGGATTTCCGGCAAATTTGATAGAACTAATAGGAGCAGCTCCTGTCCCACCTTCTCCGCCGGAAATTATTATTTTATCGGCATAAGCTTTAGCAACTCCCGTTGCGATGGTGCCAACACCCGCGGTTGATACCAGTTTTACCGCTATTTGGGCGTCAGGATTTACCTGCTTTAGATCAAATATAAGTTGAGCTAAATCCTCAATAGAGTAGATATCATGGTGAGGCGGAGGAGAGATGAGTGTAACTCCTGGAATTGTATGTCTGAGTTTTGCAATAAGTTCTGTTACTTTGTGTCCAGGAAGCTGACCACCTTCTCCAGGTTTTGCCCCTTGAGCTATTTTTATCTGTATCTCTTCGGCACTTCTTAAATATGCAGGAGTAACGCCAAATCTACCTGATGCTATCTGCTTAATTTTGGAATTTTTGATAGTTCCAAACCTTTTTGCGTCTTCTCCGCCTTCACCGGAGTTACTTTGGCCACCTATCTTATTCATAGCCTCGGCTATACATTCGTGAGCTTCTGGAGAGATAGACCCAAGACTCATAGCCGCACTGGCAAATCTTTTAAAAATATTTTCAACAGGTTCAACTTCACTGATATCTATAGGCTTTCTATCGCTTTTAAACTCCAAAAAGTCTCTTATCATTTTAAAACCGCGTCCGTCAACCATCTCTTTTAACTTTTTAAAATCCTCTTTTTTACCGGTTATTGAGGCGATATGTATTTGATTGACTGTATTTGGAGCAAAATCGTGATATTCGGTCTTATCTATATATTTATAAAATCCTCCAAGTTCAAGAGGAAAAATCCTTCTTGTTAGATCTATCTCGTAAGCTTTTTTATGATACTCGTTTAGTCTCTCTTCCAAATCTTCATAAGTAAGACCGCTTAAATGGCAGTAAGATCCTTTAAAACACTCCTCTACTATATCTTTATGAAGCCCTATAACATCAAAAAGCGCGCTGTTTCTATATGAAGCGATTGTTGAAATTCCCATTTTTGACATTATTTTTAAAAGTCCGCCGTTTAATGCTTTATATACGTTTTTGAACTCGTTTCTTATCTCATAGGCGCTCAAATCTTTTTTCTTTTTCAAATTTTCGTAAACCGTAGCAAAAAGAAGATAAGGATACACCGCAGCAGCTCCGTAACCTATCATAACCGCGGCAGAATGCGAGTCATAAACTTCTCCAGATATCGCTATCATCGAAACCAAATGTCTTATTTTGTTTTTTAAAAGATCTTGATTTACTTTGCCTATAACCATAGCCATAGGCATACTTTTTTTGTATTGGCTGAGTTCTCTATCGTCAAATATTACTATTCTAACGCCCTCTTCTTTAACCGCTTTTATTACGGTATCTGAAAGTTTTTGTAAAGACTCTTTTAGATTTTTATCAAAAGCTGTTGAAAAAGTTTTTGCTTTATAGTTTTCTTTATATCTTGGATGTTTTTCATCTCCGTAAGATAGCAATACGTCCAATTTATCTTTTGTTAATATCGGAGATACCGATTTTAGCCTGCATGCGTGATTTGGATCTTCATCTAAGATATTATGAATCTCCCCAAAACCGGTATTTAAACTCATAACTATCTTTTCTCTGATCGGGTCGATAGGAGGATTTGTAACTTGAGCAAATTTTTGTTTGAAAAAGTCGGTAAAACTTCTTTGAAATTTACTAAAAGCGGCTAACGGCGTATCATCGCCCATTGAGCCCACGGCCTCTTTTCCGTCTTTGATCATAGGCTCGATAACCTGTTCTATTACTTCATGAGTAATATTGTAAAATCTTTGTTTATGAACAATATCTTCAATTTTATAATCTTCAAGATTTCCAAAAGGATTTTCAACATGCTCTTGAAGATAAACCATATTTTCGTTTAACCATTTGGCGTATGGATTTGAACTTTTTAAATATTCGTTTATATCTTCATTTTTTAATATTTTCCCATATTTTAAATCAAGGGCTATCATCTCCCCGCTTTGAAGTCTTCCTCTTTCTACGATATTTTCTTCTGGAATCTGAAGGATCCCATATTCACTTGCGATAATCAATCTGTTATCTTTGGTTATTATATATTTTGCCGGTCTTAGTCCGTTTCTATCTAAAACACAACCAATATATCTTCCATCGGTCATACTAACCGCGGCCGGTCCGTCCCATGCTTCAAAACAGGTGCTCGTATATTCGTAAAAAGCTCTAAGATTTGCGTCCATGTGGGGAGCGTTTTGCCAAGGAGCGGGTATTATGGCACGTGCCGCTTTAAAAAAATCCATACCGTTTATTAATAAAAACTCAAAAAAGTTATCTAAACTTTTACTATCGCTTGCTCCCTCTTCCAATACCGGAAGTATCTTTTGAAGCTCTTCGTCACTAAACACTTCGCTTTTGACTGCTTCACATTTTGCCAATACATTAAATCTATTTGCGGTAATGGAGTTTATCTCTCCATTATGAGCTATTGCTCTAAAAGGTTGTGCAAGTCTCCATTCAGGAAGTGTATTTGTGGAAAATCTTTGATGAAAAAGAGCAAAACTTGCTTCAAAATCCTCATCGTTTAAATCGGGATAAAACTTTTTTATATATGTCGGCATAACAAGGCCTTTATATGCGATAACCTTGTTTGAAAAAGTGGGAATATAAAAATCTTTATCATCTTTTAACAAAAGCTCAATCTCTCTTCTTGTAAGATATAAAAGAGCTTCAAATCTTTTAACTGCCATTAAAGAGTCTGGTGCTACATAGATTTGAACAATTTTTGGAAGGGTTTTTAAAGCAAGTTCACCTAGAGCTGACTTATCGACCGGAACCTCTCTGATTAGTAAAACTTTTAAATCGTTTTTTTCGCAAATCTCTTCAAATAAAGAGATATTTTTTTCATCTTTATAAAACACCATCGCAACGGCATAGTTTTCCGGAAGCGCAACTCCTGCTTCACCGGCTTTTTTTTCTAAAAACTTTCTTGGCAGAGAAAAAAGCAGCCCACTCCCATCACCGCTTTTTCCGTCTGCGGCAATTGCGCCTCTGTGCATCATTCTCTCTAAAGATTTAACGGCATCTATTACATTTTTATGGCTTGGTCTATTATAGATATCGGCTAATAAACCAAATCCACAATTGTCTTTATAACTTGTTAATATATCCATCTATTAACCCCTTTGGTTTTTAGTGGTTTAAACTATTTTTAAACCTTATTTTTGTATATAGAAAATTTATTTATTTTACTTTAAAATTAGTTAATAACTACTTAAATTTGGGTAAAATGGTTGGGTGGTTGAGTAGTTGGGTAGTTTAGTAGTTAGAAAGTTAGATAGTGAGAAAGTGAGTGAGGGCAAGCTGAAGGCTTAGGACAACAACTGCTTGTTGTCCGTGCCCGAGCGAAGGCTGTGACTA
>NZ_CEXZHP010000054.1:0-8715 GCF_982775275.1 Nitrosophilus sp. | reverse complement strand
TTGCAAGATGGGCAAAAGAGAATATCAATAAAGAGTTTTTTGCTATTGTAACGGATCCAGAATCAACTCCGATTGCCATTATTGAAGACGAGATTGTTGGGCCAAGGGTATTTTTACCAAAAGATAAAGATAGAGTTGAGCTTTTTGATAAAGTCTATATTCAGATAATCGACGCTGATATAGCAACCACCAAAATTATCGCAAAAGTCGTTAGATGGGCTTAAGAACAAAAGGGTAGAATGTGTATAAAAAAGATATAGACAACCTCCTAAATAAAGGCTTCAATCTTAAATCAATCCTTTTATTTGGGCAAGAGCCATACTATATAAAAGAGTATTCAAAAAAGATAGCCGATCTTTTGGATCCTCAAAAAGAGACAAGACTTGTTTATTATTATGACGAATACAATTTTGAGGGAGCTAAAAATTATCTTTCTCAATCCTCTCTTTTTGGAGATACCAATATTTTTATTTTAAAACATGACAAAGCTATACCAAAAAAAGAGTTAGATACGCTAATAGAGATATGCAACAAAAACGAAAATAGCTATTTTATATATGAATTTTATACTGATGATGGGAAAAAGGCTCTAAAGAGCTTTGATAAGAAAAAAAGAGCAGATTTTGTTAGATTTTTTAAGCCCTCTTTATACGAAGCAAAAAATATAATATCCTCTTTTGCAAAAAACAGCGATATCAATATAAACGAATATGCAATAAATCATCTACTTTTATCTTTGGAGTTAGATATCTTAATGGCTATAAACGAACTTAAAAAGATCTCCATAAAAACAAAAAATATCCAAAATAAAGATATAGACGAGCTTCTTTTTCCGCTTGCGCCTTTAAATCTTGAAAAATTTTATATAGATCTTTTAAACAAAAAAGGGATTAAAGAGATACTATTTAAGATAGAGGAAGAAGAGATAAACGAAATAAGAGTAATACTTGGCTTACAAAATTTCTTGCAACAGCTTTTTATGTTTCACTCCTATATAAAACTTAACGGAAGAGCCGATTCTAAAGAGATTTTGGGGTATAAACTTCCCCCTTCTATAGAAAAGGAGAGAGTATCTTTGGCAATAAAAATTAAGCAAGAGCAATTTTTAAAGATATTAAAAGAGCTTCAAAAAAGCGAGTTATACCTAAAAACAAAACCCAATATAGAAAAAAAAGGATATTTGTTTTCAACTTTAATAAAAATTCAAGCTTTGTTATGATAATATCAGCCTCTATTTTAGGATAGTCTAAAATAGCCTTGCCGGGGAGACTCGGATATACGGACTGCGGTCCCAAAATAGCCAAAAGGAGAAGATATGAGACATTATGAGACGCTTTTTGTCTTAAAGCCAACTCTTACAGAGGAGGAGGCAAAAGCAAGATTTGACTTCATTAAAGAAGTTATAGAAAAAAATGGTGGCGAAGTTGTCGCTTATGAGGATTTTGGAGTAAGAAAGCTTGCTTATCCTATCCAAAAATATGAAAGAGGCCACTATTATGTTATCTATTTTAAAGCTCCATCATCTACAGTTTTAGAGCTTGAAAGAATCTATAGAATCACAGAAGATGTGATTAGATTTTTGACGGTAAAATATGAAACAAAAAAAGATATTGCGGCTTGGGAAAAAATGGTGCAAAGAGCACAAAAACACACAAAAAAAGAAGAGGCGGCTAGCTAATAGGAATAAACAATGTATAACAGAGTTATAATGCTTGGCAATCTTACAAGAGATATAGAACTAAGATATACCCAAAACGGCATGGCAATAGCAAAAACCGCGATTGCCACAAACAGAAGATTTAAAACACAAACGGGCGAACAAAAAGAAGAGACCTGTTTTATCGATATAACAATGTTTGGCAGAGCAGCCGAAATCGCAAATCAATATCTTGGAAAAGGTAGAAAGGTATTGATAGAGGGAAGGCTGATTTTTGAGCAGTGGGTTGATAGCAACGGTCAAAAAAGAAGTAAACACTCAATTGCTGTTGATAATCTACAAATGATTGATAGAGCAAGCGATAGTGCCGTGGCTCCTCAGCCCTCACAAAATTTTGAACAACAAAACAGAGCGGCATCTTCGTATCAACCTCCAAGCTCAAAAGAGGAGATTCCAGAGATTGATATCGAAGATGACGAAATACCATTTTAGTTAGGAGAAGATAATGGCGGAAAAAAGAAAATTTAAGAAAAGATATTGCAAATATTGTGAAGCAAAAGTGACATTTATAGATTATAAAGATTTGGAGCTTATCAAACCAAGTCTTAGCGAAAGATATAAAATAATGCCAAGAAGATTAACCGGTAACTGCAAAAAACATCAAGAGATGGTTGAAGAGGCGATCAAAAGAGCAAGACACGCAGGACTTATTCCATACATAGTAGATAGAAAAAGAGTTATCGCAAATCCTTTTGAAGAGATTAAGCCTCTATTTTAACTGAAGGGAGTTTTTCCCTTCAATCGCAATATACTTTTCTACACTCTTTTTAATTATCGCATCCATACTATATATTTTATCCTTAAAATCTAAAATAGAGCATACATTAGTTTCTAACTCTTTGTTAATTTCACTACAGGCTATTTTTAACATAGACTTATATATAAACTCATTATCAAAATATGAAGGAATATCTATTATAAAATCTTTAAAAAGTTGATGCATTTTGCTCTTTTCAAAGTCTATCATATTATAAGCGCTATAGGTTACAAATATTTTACCCTCAAAATCCTTCCAAAGCTTTACAAAATCATCCCACAAATTATCAGATAGTTTTTCTATATCTTTAAAAATTACAATATCAAATCCGTTAAAAAGCTCTATTTTTAGATCTTCATCTTCTAAATTTTTTGTTGGGATTACGCAAAATGGCATATCATAAAAATCAAACTCGTTTGAATTTATGGCAAGGTCTATAAGATACATTGCAAAAAAGGGATCTTCATATCTAAAGGCGGCTCTATTTAGTTCCTTTGAGAGAAGAGAGATCTTATCTATAAAGGATGAAAAATGGAGTTCTTTACCTAAAATCTTTGTTAAATTTAGATTTACCGTTGGAAAAGATATATTTGAAATTCTATTTTTTATGCCAATATTATGCAATATTTCGTTTGCTTCAAATATAGTTTCATTTAAAAAAGAGATCGCTTTTGAGCTATCTAAACCAAATCTTTTCAATCTATTTAATAAAATTATCCCACTTTTTTTATCTTTTGACAAAATAAACTCAAGTGCCAAAAAGGTAAGATAGGCAATATAAGAAAATCTAAGTTTTCTAGAGCTTAGCGATATTTTACTACTATCTTTTAATTCAAAATATGGAAAATGAGACAGATGCGCTAAAATATATCCGTCATAAAGATAATTAAAAAGTCCCAATTTATTTATAAAATAGTCTTTATTTATCTCTAAAAAATCTACTCCAAAAAAATATCTCTCATAAATTCTGGCTAAATACCCATACAAAAATTTTGGAGATTTATATATTTTTTTAAACTCTTTATCCCCTTTTTCTATCAAAAACTCCACTCCTAGCATATCAGTAGTTAGCAAAGATCTGCCTTCGCTTCTTAAATCCCTAAAAGAAAAAAGAGGAGCAAGTTTTTTAAAAATAGAAGATTTTAAAATATTATAAAACTCATAATTTTCAAATTCCGTAAAATTTTCATTTGACAAAGTTATTTTTGTATTTATATACTCATATACTATCTTTTTTACCTCTTCAAAGCCTATTCTTGTTATTGCGGTAGTAACGTTTGTTATTTCGGACTTTGAAGCACTTTCAACGGAGTTTGCTTTTTTTATAATTCTCTCTTCAAGTTCAGGCAATGTTTGGATATGGGATTTGAATTTTTCAACGTTTGTATTTGGATCATCAAGCTCAAGCATAAGATTTATAACCGCTTTTATCTTTTCTATCTCTTCATCATCTTCTATATCTTCGATGGAAAGTCTATTTTTTGGCTCAAAAATATAACTTTTGGGCTTTAAAAGATGAGATTTTATGATCTCTTTTGTGTCAACCTCATCCTCAAACTTTAATCCAGCCTCCTTTAGAGTCTCTCTTTTTACGGTAGCTTTAATCTCTAAATTATTTAGGTTTATATCTAGATTTTCTTTTTTTAACTCTTCGATCTCCTCTTTGGCAACCCCAACACCGTTTTTTGAGATGTCGATAACTTTTCCTATACCTTTTATATAAAGATTGTCAACATGATATCTATCTGATTCTCTTTTACTTAAAAAAATATTTTTTTTGCTCTCTTTTTCAATCTTTTTTTTCTCTTTTTTGCCAAATCCAAACAATCCCATATAATTTTATTCCTTTTTGTAAATAAGTATCGCTTTATCTGAGATATCTGAAAATAAAGCCACAAAATCGATATCTACAATCTTTAAATTTTTAGCTTTTTTTAATGAATCTATCTTATGGTAATATTGCTTTATAACACCATCTTCTTTTTCGTAACATTTATCTTTTTTTTCAAATAGAGTTATTTTTGTTGTAAGAATATCTTTTTCAAATTCTGCGTCTATCGCTATAAAAAGATCATTTTTGTCAATTATAGAACTTCCTTGGGCAATCTCTTCAAAACCGTATAACGTATTGATATCGCAAATAAAATATCCACCTTTTTCTAAAACATTATCGACACATTCTAAAAATCTTTTTAACTCATTTTTATCAAGATAGTTCAACACATCAAAAATAGCCACACACGCTTCATATTTTTTATTTACACTGCATAGATCTATATTTTTTGCTTTAACACCAAGCTCTATAGCTCTTTTTACCATTTTTTCGCTAAGATCAATCCCCTCTATATCAAAACCCATCTCTTTGGCTCTTTTTATAAACTGTCCGCTTCCGCAGCCGATATCTAAAACTCTGTTTACCTCTAATATTTTTAATTTTTCTAAAAAAATATCATAAAGTTCGTTTATCTCATTTTCAAAACCAAGATAGGGCTCAATCTTTGCATAAAGATCTAAACTCATAAATTTTTAACCTCTAAAGAGATCTTCTCATATAAAGACAATATCTCATCCTTTTTTGATAAAAAGCTATTTTTATTTGCTATTAGATGGGCACTTGAGTCCATTATAGTTAAAGCCGGTTTTAATCCGTTTTGTTTCATAGTTTCACCGGTTTCCACAATATCTACTATCATATCGGCAAGTCCAATGATAGGCGCCAATTCGATAGATCCGTAAAGTTTTATTATCTCAACGGCTATAGCGTTTTTACTAAAATAGTCCCTTGTAATATTTACCATTTTTGTAGCCACTTTGATGCTCGGCTTTGAAAAATCAAGCTCTTCGTTATCTTTTATTCCGATGCATACCTTACATTTTCCTATACCCATATCAAGTAGTCTAACCAAATCAAGCTTTTGCTCTTCCAATACATCAAGTCCAACAACGCCGATATCCGCGGCTTGGTGATAAACATAAGTAGGAACGTCTTGATTTCTTACAAGCAAAAACCTAAAATTTTCGCTATTTAAAATAAGCTTTCTCTCACCAAACTCAAATTTTTTTCCAAATATCTTTTCAAAAATCTCAAGAGTCTCTTTAGCTATTCTTCCTTTTGGAAGGGCTATGGTTATCATAATTTTTCCTTTACGATTTTTATCATTCCTTTAAAAATTAGCTTATCATCATAAACAGAATTTTTAAAAAATCTTGATAGCTTCTTCCCGTCTCCTCCGGTTAAATAGATTTTTTTCCCTTTGGAAAAATCTTTTATCGCCAAAACGACGGGTTTTAAAAGACCATAACTCACCGCCTCTTTTGTATTTAGAGGGATTTTATTAATATCCAAATCAAAATCTATTTCTTGATCCAGCTTTGATGATATATTTTTTAAAGCATCCTTTGTAGCTTTAAACCCTGGCATTATAAAACCGCCTAAATGAGCGCCTCTTTCCATCAAATCAACGGTTATCGCGCTACCGGCATCTACAACCACGCCATCTTTAACGCTCATACAGGCAACTTTTCTATCGATACCCAAATTTTTGTATTTAGTTTTAAACTCTATAAAATTTTCAAGATTTACCCAATTTTTCAAAGACAAAATTTCACTCTTTACTTTTTCGTTTACATTTATGTAATAAACTTTATCATCTTTATGATTATTTATAAATTTATCTATATCTTCTGTCCATACTTTTTTATTGTCAAAAAAATGGGCAAAACTATTTCCTATATCACAAAGAAGCATTTATAGTCTCGATTTTCTCTTTTTGTAATTTTTCCAACGCCTTTGAACAGATAGGCGAAGAGATAAGCAAAAACTTTTTTTTATAGGAGTGCTCTTTTTTTTCGATGATTTTATCAATAACCTCTATCAAACTTAACGCATCTTTTATTAAAAATCTACTTTTTCTATCTATCAAAACCACAATCACAAAACTGTTTTTAAGATCCACTCCCTCAAAAATCTTATATCTTTTTTTTATTTTGAACTCTTTTAGATCCAATGATTTAAAATCTTTAAAAATTATTCCGCTATTTTTAAAAAACTCGACTATATTTTTCATCACTGTTTTAGTTGAAAATATCTATCATCAAAAAATATCTTATCTTTAGCGGTAAAAAGAAAACTATCGATCTTACTTGGAAGCTCAAAAACGTTTGATACTACCAAAGAATGATCCGTGGCTATCAAATATCCCTCTTTTTCAATAATATAGATATATTCTCCATAAATCGCACCGGTAAAATGAGCAAAAGGATATTTTCTTGTTTTTAAAATATTAAGATCAATGTCTGCTAAGATTACTCTACCATCTTTAGCCAAAATATAAATTGCATCTTTTACAAATAAAACATCACTCAAATCAACGTCGATACTGTTTATTGTTTTAGGATTAACCGATATTATTTTGTTTGGCGTAGCGGCTACCAGTCTATTTTCGATAACGTTTAAATATATTATATTGTTTAAAAATTTTTTTGTTCCAACTATTATGGTTCTAATAGCTTTATATGAATTTTTATCCACTATCAAAATCTTTCCATCAAGAGTCGGAAAAAGTATCAAATCGCCCAAAAAATAAGCTGATGCTATTTTAGTATCTACAGAATAGATTGTTTCACTTTTTTGTTTAAATAAGATTTTGTCTTTTTTATAATCAATAAGCATTAATTCGTTATTATCAAAAACCAAAGCTAAAAGATTATCTTTTATTTTTGCACTTGCCGCTCTTTTAAATTCAAAACTCTTTTTATAAACTAAATTGTTTTTTTTATCTATAACAACTATTTTGCCGCAATTATGAGCACCAACTATTAGCCCCTCACCTTCTCCGATATATTCAAAATCTTTTGGAAGCTTAACATCCAATAATCCATCTTTAGTTATAACCTGTCCGTTTTCAAGGGTAGCACCCTCTCTTGTAATATCAACAATTTTTGCGGGAAGCTTTCCATCAAACTCCACTTCTCCTTCTACTTTTGATGGTTCAAAATATTTTTTTGTGCTACATCCTGTAAAAACCAATATATAAAAAGATAAGATCAATAAAATTTTTTTCATTTTTCAACCTTTAACCCATAATGAAGCAAAAAAGTGGCATAAGGATATACAAAAGAGTCTTTATTTATACTTTTTAATCTCTCTTTTGCTTTTTTTATCTCATCTTTTTTATAAAGTAAAAACGCCTCATCTAATATAGCAAGATCTTTTAAAAGGGATTTTTGATTAAGCTGATAAGAATAAAGCGCCTTTTGGTCTTTTTTTAACGCAGCGCTCTGATAAGCCGCAATATTTGAGACAACCGGTATTTTTTTTGAAGCTATCTCATTTAGTTTTTGAGCATCATTTTTTTCTAAAGCAGTTCTAAATAGGAAAACATCATATAATACGGGATTTTTCTCTTTTAAAATATTTAAAGATTTTTTATCTTGAGGATTTGACAAAAGCTTTAAATAAGCTTCGTTAGAAACTTTTAAATCATACTCTTTTTTTAGGTCATAACCTATATATCCCCCAATCAAGACCACTATAAAAACCGTTGCGACAATCAAATGTTTTTTATATTTTTTATAAAATTTCTCAGCTCTAACGATCTGTTCTAAAAACTTTTCTTCGTTGGAAATCTCCTCTTTTAAAAACTCTATTGTGTCTTTTGCAGCCAAACTGTTCCCCTTTTATAATTTTTTATGTTTTTGTATATTAACAAATCAAATATAAAAACCATATTATTTTTATGGTAAAATGACACAAAAATAATAATTTTAGGAGATATTATGGAGCAAATCGATAAAAAATTATTAGATAGACTTCAAACTCTTTCTAAACTAAATATTGAAGAATCAAAAAAAAGTGATGTTTTAAATGATCTAAATAGATTTTTGGAATTTGTAGATGTTTTAAATGAATTGGATGTTAAAGATTTGGAGGCAACTTTTTCTACATTGGAAGGAGGAGCCCCATTAAGAAAAGATATCCCAATAATTCAAGAAGATGTCTCTAAAAAAATATTAAAAAATGCACCAAAATCTTTGGATAATTTTTTTATAGTCCCTAAAATTATCGAATAAGGAATAATTTATGAGCGAAATGGATATAAGAAAACTTTTAAAAAGTGTTATTGCGTATAAAGCTTCGGATCTACATTTAGTAAGTGGAAGCGAGCCGCAAATTAGGATAGATGGAAAACTTGTTCCCCTAAATCTTCCAAAACTTAGCGGCAAACAGATAGAAGAGATG
>NZ_CEXZHP010000053.1:0-8872 GCF_982775275.1 Nitrosophilus sp. | reverse complement strand
CAGCTTTTATCAATTTTACATCTCTTTAACTTAAATTAGTTATAATTTTGAAAAATTTTTTTATAAAAAGGAAAAAGATGAGAGCGCTTCTTAGTGTTAGCGACAAAACAGGTATTGTGGATTTTGCAAAAGAGCTTCAGGCTTTGGGATATGAGATAGTTAGCACCGGGGGAACGTGGAGAGTGTTAAAAGATGCAGGTATTGAGGTAACAGAAATTAGCGAAATTACAAATTTCCCAGAATGCTTTAACGGAAGAGTAAAAACTCTTAATCCTTACGTTCACGGAGGGATACTTTATAGAAGAAACAAACCAGATCATATAGAAGAGGCAAAAAAGCTGCAAATTGAACCAATAGATATAGTTTGCGTAAATCTTTATCCATTTAAAGAGACGATAGAGAGAACCGATGATTTTGAAGAAATTATTGAAAATATTGATATTGGCGGACCTACAATGGTTAGAAGCGCGGCTAAAAATTTTGAAAGCGTAATTGTGGTCACCGATCCAAAAGATTATGAAAAAGTAATTGATGCGCTAAAAAATGGTAAAAACACCCTTGAATTTAGAAGAGATTTGATGATAAAAGCCTTTGAACATACCGCAAATTACGACGCCACTATAGCAAATTATATGAATAAAAGATTTAACGATGGATTTGGCCAAAAACAGTTTATAGTAGGAGATAAAGTATTTAATACAAGATATGGAGAAAACCCTCACCAAAAAGGTGCTCTTTATCAATTTGAAAAATTTTATAGCGATTTGAATATCATAAAAGGAGAGCCAAGCTTTAATAATCTAACAGATATTAACTCAGCAACTAAAATCGCCGTGAGTTTAGGTAAAGGAAGTATAGTAATTGTTAAACACGGAAATCCTTGCGGAGCAGCACTAAAAGATGATTTAATAACTTCATGGCAAAAGGCATTAGAGTGCGATCCAATAAGCGCTTTTGGTGGGGTTGTTGCCGTAAATGGAGTAGTAACAAAAGAGTTGGCCCAGGAGATAAACAAAATATTTGTAGAGGTTATAATAGCCGCTACAATAACCGAAGAGGCAAAAGATGTATTTGAGAGTAAAAAAAGAGTAAAACTTTTTGATCTAAAAAAGCCTGAGCTTGAAATAAGCGGCGATTTGTTTGATTTTAAACATATTGAAGGTGGTTTTGTATATCAAGATGCGGATTTTGTAAAAGATGAAGAGGTTTTAGAAGCAAAACAGGTCAGTAAAGTTGGAGTGGAGGATAAAAAAGATCTATTGATGGCCTACAAAATTGCCGCTCTTACAAAATCAAACTGTGTCGCTTACGTAAAAGATGGTGCTTTAGTTGCTATAGGTATGGGTATGACAAGTAGAGTGGATGCCGCAAAATGCGCACTTAAAAAGGCAAATGAGCTTGGAATCGATGTTAGAGGCTCTTCTATGGCTAGCGAAGCTTTTTTCCCTTTTAGAGATAGTATCGATGAAGCTGCAAAAGCGGGAGTAAAAGCTATAATAGAGCCTGGAGGTAGTATAAGGGATGATGAAGTGATCGAAGCTGCCAATGAGCATAAAATTGCTTTATATTTTAGCGGAGTTAGACACTTTTTGCATTAAAGGAGGGCCCCTTTGGGGCAAAAGGATATGAATTATATAGGAACAGCAGGTTGGTATATACCAAAAGAATTTAGCGAGTTTTTTCAACATAATGGAACTCATCTTGAAAAAAACTCAAAAGTTTTTAATATTACTGAAATTAATCAAACATTTTATAAGCTACCAAAAGATTCTACATTTTCAAAATGGGCAAAAATAACTCCAAATAATTTTAAATTTAGCGTAAAATTACATAGAAAATTTACTCATTTTAAAAGATTAGGTGACGTTGAAGGATTAAAAGATTTTTTAACCTCTATATCCAATCTACAAAATAAACTCTTTTCTATACTTGTCCAACTTCCGCCTTCTTTAGAGTTTGAAAAAGATAATTTTGAAAAATTTTTTAGCTATTTTAGAAAAATATATAAAGGTTATATCGCTCTTGAAGCAAGAAATAGAAGCTGGATAGATTCTGATGAGCTTTTAAAAAAATATAAAATAGCCCGAGTCGCCACAGACCCAAGTAGATTTGATCTTGATAAAGAGCCTGGAGGATATAAAGAAATATCTTATTTTAGGCTGCATGGTAGTCCTAAAATATATTATAGCGAGTATAGTCAAACTTTTTTAAATGAATTAGCTGCAAAAATAAAAAAATTAAAATCCAAAAATAATGTAATCATTTTTGACAATACTGCAGGAAAAGTGGCGATAAAAAATGCTTTGGAGTTAAAAGAGATTTTGAATGAAACTAAATAAAATAGAAAAATTAAAACTTGAATTAAAACCGATTTTTTATTATGAAAAATTAAAAAATTTAAAAATCGATAATATCACAGAAGCTGATAGATTTTATTTAAAAAATTTCGGGTTCTACAACACTAAGTTGCGCCCAGATAAATTTATGCTTCGTATAAGGATACCAGGAGGTAAAATAGAGTTAGAAAAATTAAAAAAAATAGTAAATTTGGCAAAAGAGTATGAAGCTAAAATTGTATTAACTTCAAGAGCGCAGATAGAACTTCATGATCTTGATCTTGATTGTGCAATAGATATACATTACTCTTTGGAAAATAGTGGTATAACTACGTTTCAAACATTAACTGACAATTTTAGAAATATAATAACCGATCCTCTTGATGGGGTGGGGGAGAGCAACTATTTTGAAGTATATCCCATTATTTTGAAAATGCAAAAGCTTTTTTTGAAAAACAAAGATTTCGTTGGAATGATTCCAAGAAAATTTAATACCGCAATAAGCGCAAATAAAGATAATATCGTCTCTTTTTTTGCAAATGATTGCTATTTTGCCCTCGCAAAAAAAGATAATGAGTTAGGTTTTAATATCTATCTTGGCGGAAAAAATATAGATGTGGCAAAAGATGCGGATATTTTTGTAAAAAAAGATGATGTTGTAAATATTTACGAAGCGATTATTAAAGCATATCAAAAATATGGCTTAAGAGAAAATAGAACAAAAGCAAGACTTTATCATCTTTTGCAAAATGTGGGTTTAGATGGATTTAAAAGTATGATCCAAGAGTTTTATAATAAAGAGTTAAAAACAAAAGGTGAACCTATTTTAGGAAAGAAAATCCATAACGATTGGCATACATTAAAAAATGGAAGATTTGCGTATAGATACAAAAGTCGTTTTGGCGAAATAGAGACGGCTATTTTTGAAAATATTATAAAATATTGCTTAAAAAATGGATATGAGATTAGAATAGGGGCGGATCAAAATCTATATATATTAAACTTAAAAGAGAAAATTTTTCCATTTAAACCTCTTTCTCAAAATCAAAACATAGTAGTGTGTGCCGGAGAAAAGTATTGCATATACTCTCTTTTTGATACGAAAGATGAAGCTTCTAAGTTGATATTAGATGATATTAACAAATACAACATCAAAATAGGCTATAGCGGATGCCTTAAAGGTTGTGAAAGACATATACTCTCTGATATTGGATTTGTAGGTATTAGAACAAACCTTTATAAAGGAGTGGAAAGGGGAGTTAGAGTATATCTTGGAGGATTATATACAAAAGAAGCCTTTGCGGCAAGGCTTATTTATTGGGCAGTGCCTTTGAGAAAACTAAATATAGTTTTAAAAATAATAATAGATGAGTTTAAAAATAGCGGTTTTTTAGAATTTGAAGAGTTTAGTAAAAAGGTTTTAAACGGTTATAGCACCGAATTTTTGGCATTTTGGTTTTTATATAAATTGGCTTATGGTAAAAAGATATATTTAAATAAAGATGGAAATAGCCTTCTTAAAAAACTAAATATAAATACCCAAGAGCTATTTTCTACTATTAAAACTCTTGAGAAAAAAATCTACTCATAAAATATGATATAATCTCACTAAAGTTTCTTTATCTATACTTACCCAATATTTTAAGGAGGAGAGTATGGCCAAACACCATTTTGAAGCTGAAGTTAGTAAACTTTTACATTTAATGATCCACTCCCTCTATAGTCACAAAGAGATATTTTTAAGAGAGCTTATTTCAAACGCAAACGATGCTATAGATAAACTAAATCTTTTGAGATTGACAGATGAAAAGTTTAAAGATTTGGTATTTGAGCCAAAAATAACCATAACTATTGATGAGATTGATAAAAGATTGATAATAAGCGATAACGGGATAGGTATGGATGATGTTGATCTTGTAGAAAATCTTGGAACGATAGCAAAAAGCGGAACAAAAAATTTTTTGGAAAACTTAACGGGGGATGCGAAAAAAGACGCAAAATTGATAGGCCAGTTTGGTGTGGGATTTTATAGCGCTTATATGGTGGCAAAAGAGGTTGAGGTAATCAGCAAAAAAGCTGGCGATGAGAAAGCTTGGATATTTAGAAGTTTAGGAAAAGATGAGTTTGAGATAGATGAGGCTAAAAGAGACTCTTTTGGAACAGACGTGATTTTATATCTAAACGAAGATAGTCTTGAATTTTTGGATGAGTTTAAAATAAAAGAGATCGTAAAAAAATATAGTGACCATATCCCATATAAAATCTATCTTAAAAAAGATGATAAAGAGGAGCAGATAAATAGCGCAAACGCCCTTTGGAGACTTTCTAAAAACGAGATAAAAGAGGATGAATATATTCAGTTTTACAAATATAATTGGCACGATGAGAGCGATCCTCTTTTTTGGATACATACAAAAGCTGAAGGAACTTTAGAGTATTCAACCCTCTTTTTTATACCATCGGTTAGACCTTTTGATCTATTTAGAGTAGATTATGAACCCGGAGTCAAACTATATGTAAAAAATGTATTTATTATGGACGATAAAGAGTTGATTCCCACATATTTAAGATTTATAAGAGGAATTATCGATTCTGAAGATTTGCCATTAAATATTAGCAGAGAGATGCTACAGCAAAATATAATACTTTCAAAAATAAAAAAGGCTTCTGTTAAAAAGATATTAAACGAACTAAAAAAACTAAAAGATAAAGATAGAAAAAAATATATAAAATTTTGGGAACTTTTTGGAAAGGTTTTAAAAGAGGGGCTGGCAAGCGATTATGAAAACAGAGAGCTTTTGGTAGAGCTTTTAATGTTTAAAACGTCAAAGAGTGATGAATATATTGATTTTAAAACATATATTGAGAATATGAAAGATAATCAAAAATCGATCTACTATCTTATAGGCGAAAAAGAGCTTCAAAATTCTCCATTGCTTGATAAGTTTAAAAAAGAGGATTTTGAAGTGATTTTGTTTGATGAAGAGATAGATAGTTTTGTTATACCTACAATTGGCGAATATAAAAATAAAAAATTAAAATCTATTAGCTCTACTGAAGTCGATGAAGATTTTGGTGATATAAAAGTTGATGAAGAAAAATATAAAGATTTGATAAATTCTTTAAAAAAAGCGCTAAAAGATGAAGTAAAAGATGTAAAAGTAACAAATAGGCTCACACAAAATCCGGCATGCTTGGTTTTTGACAAAAATGATCCAGAGTTTAGTGCATATCAGATGTTAAAGCAGATGGGAGGAAGTGATCTAAAAGAGCCTAAAGCCATACTTGAGATAAATCCAAATCATGAGATATTTTCGAAAATGTTATTAAAAAACGATTTTTCTTTTGTTGAAGATATAGCAAAGGTTGTTTATAACGAAGCAAGACTTTTAGAAGGAATGGAGATAAAAAATAGTCTATCTTTTTGTAACAGCTTAAATAAAATAGTCTCAAAAGCGCTAAGTTGAGGAAAATTTTAAAAATTTTAAAAAGAGCGATGAAAAAGGAGTATCTTTTTGTTTACGGCTCTTTAAAAAAAGAGTATAACAACTATTATGCCAAATTTTTAAGAAAAAACTCCCTATTTTTAAAAGAAGGGTATATTACTGGGAAAATTTTTCAAATTAGCTGGTATGTTGGTCTTAAAAAATCTATTTTTAAAAAAGATAAAGTATTTGGAGAGATATATTTGATTAAAAATCCAAAAAAAGTTTTTAAAATTTTAGATAGATATGAAGAGGCGAGCAAATATAATATAAAAGGGTATGAATATAAAAGGGCTAAAAGTATAGTCTATCTTAATAGAAAAAAGATTAAGGCTTGGGTATATTTTTATAAAAATAGTTGATTGACCTAGACTAAAGTTTTATGATATAATTGCATTAAAAATGCTTGGGAGGGCAAAATTGAGTAAAAGTTTATATGAAACATTGGGAGTTAGCCCTAACGCTTCACAAGATGAAATAAAAAAGGCATATAGAAAACTTGCGAGGAAATATCACCCAGATATCTGTAAAGAACCAGAATGTGAAGAAAAATTTAAAGAGATAAACGCCGCATACGAGATATTAAGCGATCCTCAAAAGAGGGCTCAATATGATCAATATGGCGATGCAATGTTTGGAGGGCAAAATTTTCACGATTTTGCAAGACAAAATTTTGAAGGCGGCGTAGATCTTGATGAGATTTTAAGATCGATTTTTGGCGGCGGTTTTGGAGGATTTGAAAGAGGAGGTTTTGGCTTTGGTTTTGAGGATTTTGCAAAACCAGACCTTGATATACACGCAAAAATCACTATCCCTTTTAGAACCGCGGTTCTTGGGGGAACACACTCAATTACCATTAATCAAGAGAGCTTTGATGTGAGGATCCCTCCCGGAGTTAGAGATGGAGACACCCTTAGAATTAGAGGAAAAGGAAAAAGTTATCAAGGAAGAAGAGGAGATCTGCTATTAAAAGTAGAAGTGGCTCCAGATCCCGAATATGAAAGAGTAGGGGATGATCTTTATAAAAAAATAGATATTCCTTTGAAAATTGCTATGTTTGGAGGTAAAATAAAAGTAAATACTTTAGAAAAAGAGATAACCCTTAAAGTGCCCAAAAATACAAAATGTAATCAAAAATTTAGAGTAAAGGGTCTTGGGGTTTTAAATAGAAAAACAAAAATAAAAGGAGATCTATATTTAAGGGCAAATATAATATTGCCAAAAATAGAAGAGCTAGATCCTGAACTTGCTAAAATAATGGAAGAAAGACTTCCTGGAGGTGAATAATGTATGGATATGATGAACCGGTATTTTTAATAAGCGTTGTCGCAAAAGTATTAAATATCCATCCTCAAACATTAAGACAATATGAAAGAGAAGGGCTTATCACTCCTTCAAGAACCGAAGGAAAAATGAGACTATATTCTCAAAGAGATATAGATAGAATAAAAATGATTTTAAGACTCACAAGAGAACTTGGGGTAAATCTTGCTGGTGTTGATATTATTTTAAGACTTAAAGAGCAGATCGAGGAGATGGAAAAAGAGATAGAAGAGTTAAGAGAAGAGCTAAACGAATGTAAATCTCAAGGATATGTTCCCAAAAATCGTGCAATCGTCAAAAGAAAAAATAATTATGAAATAATAATTTTTGATGAAGAGTAAGATACTCTACTCTTTAAGTCTTTCTATATCTGCGCCAAGAGATTGAAGCTTTTTTTCTAAAGCTTCATATCCTCTATCTAAATGATATATTCTATGCACTTTCGTTACCCCTTTTGCTTTTAGTCCAGCTAACACTAAAGCGCTACTTGCCCTTAGATCAGTAGCCATAACATCGGCTCCGTAAAGTTCGCAAGGTCCGTTTATGGTAGCCACGTTTCCTTTTAAATGTATGTTTGCTCCAAATCTTAAAAGTTCGCTAACATGCATAAATCTATTTTCAAAAAGTCTCTCTTCAATGATTGAAGTGCCTTTAGCCATGAGAGCCAAACTCATAAACTGAGCCTGCATATCCGTTGGAAACCCAGGGTATTCAGAAGTTATTATCTCTACAGGATAAATTTTTTTAGCCGGATAAATTGTTATTTGATTTTTCTTTGTTTCAAGAGGAAAACCCATTTGAGAAAGTTTTGTTAATATTGCATCCATATGAGCTGGCTCTACGTCCAAAAGTGTAATCATAGAGTTTGTTATAGCAGCCGCACAAAGATATGTTCCAGCTTCAATTCTATCAGGAATTACAAAAAAGTCTTTAAAATTTAAAAGTTCTCCTTCGGTTCCTCTTATCTTTAGCTCATCAGTCCCTATTCCTTCAATCTCTACACCGCTATCTTTTAAAACTTCGCACAACTGCACAACTTCAGGCTCTTTTGCGGCATTTACTATAGTAGTTGTGCCTTTTGCCAAGCTGGCTGCCATAACTATATTTTCGGTTCCTGTTACAGTTATTTTGTCAAAAATTATATGTGCGCCTTTTAGCCCTTTTTTTGCTTTTGTAAGCACATATCCGTTTTTTATCTCAATTTCCGCGCCCATTAATTCTAAAGCTTTTAGATGCAAATCTATCGGTCTTTGACCTATAGCGCAACCTCCTGGAAGACTTACTTCACAATGGCCAAATCTTGCAAGAAGTGGTCCCAAAACCAATATGGAAGCTCTCATGGTTTTTACGATATCATAAACGGCGGTAGTTGAATTGATAGTGGAGGTATCTATTTTTGCGCTATTTTTTTCATACCAAAAATTCGCGCCTAAAATACTTAATAAATTTAACAACGTTCTAATATCTTTTACGTTAGGTAGATTATGTATGTTTACGATATTTTTAGCTAATATAGTTGAAGCTATCAAAGGCAAAGCAGCGTTTTTCGCACCGGATATTTTTATACTTCCAGATAATTTTTTGCCGCCTTGGATTTTTAAATAATCCATATAAGACCTTTTAATTTAATTTTTATAATTATACTAAAAGAATATTAAAGAAAAATGTTATATTATTTAATATCATTTTTAAAAGAGAAAAAAAGATGGAATCAAAATTAGAAAGATT
>NZ_CEXZHP010000052.1:0-8934 GCF_982775275.1 Nitrosophilus sp. | reverse complement strand
CAGAGGCAAAGCAGTTTGCCTCTTAAAGCCTAACGGCTTTACCCTCGCTCACTTAATCCATTACATATACATCCCGCCGTTTACTTTAATCGTTTCGCCAGTAATATAGCTTGAATGATCGCTCAATAAAAATGCCACAGCTTCGGCAACCTCTTTTGGATCTCCAAATCTTTTTAAAGGTATTTTTGATATATAGGCTTCTTTAATATCCTCTTTTAAAGACTCAGTCATATCCGTAGCTATAAATCCAGGAGTAACCGCGTTAAATCTAATACCCCTTGGAGCGCCTTCCAACGCAAAACTTTTTGTCATTGTTATCATACCCCCTTTGCTGGCGCTATAATTTACCTGACCGGCGTTTCCCGTTTCTCCCACGATAGAAGAGATATTTACAACGCTTCCAAACCTTTTTTTACTCATAACCTTTAAAGCCTCTCTACATCCGATAAAAGCGGATGTCAAATTTGCTCTAATCACATCTTCAAAATCACTCAAACTCATCCTAATAGCTAACTTATCTTTTGTAATACCCGCGTTATTTACAAGATAACTAAGCTCCCCGTCACAATCAACAATCGTTTTTATCCCTTCTATAAACGCTTTTTCGTCACTAACATCAAACCCGATAACCGCAGCTTCGTTGCCCTCTTTTTCTATCTCCTCTTTTATTTTATCGGCCGCTTGAGCCGAGCTTTTATAGTTTATCCACACTTTTAAACCGTAACTTGCCAAAACTTTTGCGATCTGAGCTCCTATACCTCTACTTGCTCCGGTAACCAAAACGTTTTTTCCGCTAAATTTCATCTTTGCTCCTTATTAATTTTTAAATTAACGGTTCATCCATCTCTTTTGGAATTTCAAGCCCCATAAGCTTTAAAACGGTTGGAGCTATATTGCTTAAGCCTCCGTTTTTAACTCTGTTTATTCCTTTTGCCATTACAAAACACCAAACTTCGCCAACGGTATGGTTTGTTAAAATATTTCCCTCTTTATCTCTCATCTTTTCACAGTTTCCGTGATCACTTGTTATTATAAGATTATAATCTTTTTCTTTTGCTTTATCTATTATTTTATAAAGCTCCTCATCTACAGCTTCAACGGCTTTTATAGCGGCTTCGTAGTTTCCGGTATGTCCTACCATATCTCCGTTTGCAAAATTTACCACGATAAATTCATACCCCTCATCCATAGCGCAAAGCACAGCTTTACCCACCTCATCCGCACTCATTTGAGGCTTTTGATCGTATGTTCTAACTTTTGGACTTGGTATCAAAACTCTTGTCTCGTTTAAAAAAGGCTCTTCAACTCCTCCGTTAAAGAAAAAAGTTACATGAGCGTATTTTTCCGTCTCGGCGGTATGAAACTGATCAAGCCCGGCTTTACTTATAACTTCAGATAGTGTATTTTTAGGCACGCTTTTTTTGAAAATAACGGGATATTCAAAGGTTTCATCATACTCAACTATTGTAGCTATATTTAAATCTATCTCTTTTTTTTCAAACTCGTTAAAATCTTTATCCCCTATAGCTCTAACTATCTCTCTCATTCTATCGCTTCTAAAATTGATAAACAAAACCCCATCCCCATCTTGCATCCCTTCATACCATTCAAAAGCAATAGGCTCTATAAACTCGTCAGTTACGCCTTTATCATATTGAGAATGGATATACTCTAAAACATCCATGGAAGTTTTTGGTTTTGCCTCAACTATTGCTTTGTATCCCTTTTTTATTCTATCCCATCTTTTATCCCTATCCATTGTATAAAATCTACCGCCGATAGTGGCTATTTTTGCCTCTTTTACCCTTTTTTGTAACTCATTTATATATTTTGGAGCACTTTTTGGATCAACGTCTCTGCCATCAGTTATTGGATGTAAAATTACATCTTTATATTTTGAAGCTATATTTGCTATAGAGATAAAATGATCTATATGAGAATGAACTCCGCCATCACTTAATAACCCTATTATATGGACTCTTTTTGATTTTTTCAAAAGATTTTGAAAAACCTCGTTTTTCTCAAAAGAGTTATCTTCAATAGCCAAAGAGATCCTTACAAGATCTTGATACAAAATCCTCCCGCTTCCTATCGTCATATGACCAACTTCGCTATTTCCCATCTGATTTTCTGGAAGCCCAACACTCATACCGTATGTTTTTATAAAGGAGTATGGAACATTTTCAAAAAGATATTTATAAGCCTTTTTTTTGGCTGCGGCAAATGCGTTATAATAGGAATCCGGGTTATATCCTATCCCGTCGGTTATTACCAAAATAGTTTTATTAATATTTTTACTATTCATACCTTACCTTTGAAACTTATAATTTTATCAGTGAAATTTTAGTAACATTTCACTTTATAAATAGTAAAATCTAATCAAATTTAATAAATTAACGGAGATAAATGCTTTATTGGCTATATAGACACCTAGATATAAATCTTTTTCAATATATTACCGTTAGAGCGGGATTTGCTTTTTTCATAGCTTTTTTTCTAAGCTTATATTTAATGCCAAAATTTATATCGTGGGCAAAAAGAAAAAAGGCAAACCAGCCAATATACTCTCTTGCCCCCTCAACTCATAAGATAAAAGCCAATACCCCTACTATGGGGGGCGTAGTGTTTTTGTTTTCGACCTTTATCTCCTCTTTGCTTACGGTAAAACTAAATAATATTTATGTAATAAGCGCACTTTTAACTTTGGCTCTTTTTTCCATGATAGGAATAAAAGATGATATCTCCAAAATAGTAAAAAAAGAAAACCAATCGGGCTTAAGCGCCAAAGCGAAATTTTTCTTACAGATTATTGCCGCTTTTTTAATATCTATAACTCTTTTTTATTTTTCAGATTTGGGCTCGAAACTTTATATTCCTTTTTATAAATATCCGATTTTAGATATGGGCATATTTGCCGCTTTTTTTTGGACCATAGTGATGGTAGCCACATCAAACGCCGTAAATTTGACCGACGGATTGGATGGATTAGCAACAGTTCCTTCTATATTTGCTCTTGCTTCTTTATCGATACTTGTTTATATCACAGGTCACGCGGTTTTAAGCGCTTATTTGCTTTTGCCAAAGATCTCGGGCGTAGGAGAGGTTACCATCATAGGCGCAGCACTTGCCGGGGCTTTGATAGGATTTTTATGGTATAACTGCCATCCTGCCGAAGTCTTCATGGGAGATAGCGGAAGTTTGGCAATAGGCGCTTTTTTAGGCTATATGGCTATAATATCCAAAAGTGAAATTTTGCTTATAATTATAGGTTTTGTATTTGTAATGGAGGCAATTTCTGTAATTCTACAAGTTGGAAGCTACAAATTAAGAGGAAAAAGAGTCTTTTTAATGGCTCCTATACATCACCATTTCGAGCAAAAAAAGTGGAAAGAGAGTAAAATAATAGTAAGATTTTGGATAATTGCCCTAATTTCTAATATAATTGCGTTAATAACATTAAAAGTCAGATAAAATGATAAAAAAAATATCTCTATTTGGTTACGGAAAAACTACAAAAGCCATAGCAAAATATTTAAAAAACAAAAATATCGATCCGATATTTTTTGAAGATATAGAAAAAGAGTATATAGACAAAGAGGGCTTTTTACATAAACCTTTCGACAAATTTAACCCCTCATTTTCCCAACTTGAGATCCCAAGTCCCGGAATCCCTCCATCCAATCCCGTTATAAAAAAGGCAAAAAATCTAATAAGCGAATACGACCTATTTTTACGCCATCAACACTCTAAACCCTTTACCATATGGATAAGCGGAACGAACGGAAAAACTACAACTACGCAAATGATCACCCATCTTTTAAAAAAAAGGGGCGCCGTTAGCGGAGGAAATATAGGCACCCCTTTGGCAAAACTAGACAAAAATGCAAAAATCTGGGTGCTTGAGACAAGCTCTTTTACGCTCCATTATACAAAATACGCAAAACCAGATATCTATATACTCTTACCCGTTAGCGAAGATCATATCACTTGGCACGGCGGATTTGACAAATATAAAGAGGCAAAACTAAAACCTTTAAAAAATCTAAAAGAGGGAGAAATTTGCATAATCCCAAAAGAGTTTGAAAAGGAAAAAACCAATGGCTTTAAAATAGTGTATGAAAACACCAAAGATCTTGCCCTATATTTTGGTATAGATACGAAAAAAATAGTCTTTAGAGAGCCTTTTTTATTTGATGCCGTTTTAGCCCTAGGAGTGGAAAAAATAGTTTTCAATAAAATCGATTATGAAAAAATAAACTCATTTAAACTCGATCCCCATAAACTTGAAGAGTTTTTCGACAAAAATAAAAGGTTATGGGTTGATGATAGCAAAGCCACAAATATTGACGCAGCCATTGCGGCTATTAGCAGATATAAAGATAAAAAGATTCATCTTGTCTTAGGAGGAGACGCAAAAGGAGCGGATCTCAAGCCGCTTTTTGAGTTTATAAAAGATTTTAATATAACAATTTACGCAATAGGCAAAGAGGAGAAAAATATAAAAGATCTATCAAAAAAATATAATATTGAGTTTTACGGCTGTAGGAGTTTAAAAAAGGCGGTAGAAAAAATTAACAAAAATCTTAAAATCGATGAAGTAGCGCTTCTTTCTCCTGCGTGTGCCAGCCTTGATCATTTCTCCTCCTATAAAGAGAGGGGCGAAAAGTTTAAAGAGTATGTATTAAGGTTTATTTAACTTTATTTTTAATATAATTTCAATCCACATTCACGGCCAGGTAGCTCAGTCGGTAGAGCAAGGGACTGAAAATCCCTGTGTCGGCGGTTCGATTCCGCCCCTGGCCACCACTTCCATACAAAATAATATCCATTCTTTTTATATACCTCTTAAGATTTCCTCAAACCTTTTTATTCTACAATATTTTAAAACTCCATCATAGGGGAGCTACCATGAAAAAATTGGCTTTTTTTATACTATTTTTTTCTATATACGCTTTTTCCAATAATCTAATCCCTCTTAAAGAGAAATGGGAAAGTATCGGTCTTTGCGAAAAGGTAGATATAAAAAGGGATTATACGGATTTTGCGGGTAAAGATATTTACGGAACAGTTTTTGAGTGTTCCAAGAAAGAAGAAATAAAGATGGATAATTTTCTATCTTTAATAGAAAATCTAAAATTTGAAAAAATATATAAAGACGAAGAAAAAGTCGTAGCGAAAAAAGATTTGGACAAAAACTCTATATTATGGATAAAATTTAACATAAACGATCAAAAACCTTTAAAAGCTCTATTAAAAAAGATATATTTTATAGATGATAAAAAAGAGTTTCTTTTAGAAGATGGAGAAAAAAATTTTTTTTATATAAAACATCCCGGAGATAAATATATCTCTATCGAAATTGATCTTCCCGATAAAAAAAGTAACCTCCTTTTTGAGTGCGAACTTGAAAATAGATATAAAAAATTAAAAACTTCCTTTTTCTATAACAAAAGGATCTACGGCGATTTTAGTAAAAAACATCTTTTACTCGATCTTCCTCAAATAGAAGGAGAGTATCTTGTCAAAATTTCAACGGACAAATATCCGGCAAAAATAAAAATAGGCATAAAAGAAGAGGGAAAGCTTCCAAAAATCAAAAATGGCGACAAACTAGGCGGAATACTTCTTAAAAATATTCCCTACGGCAAAGCAAAAGTTTCGCCAGAGGGTGATGTTAGATATTCTCATCCCGCATTTAGCGAATTGAACTATTTAGGAGACAAGACTCCAAACTCCAACGCCATCTTTTGGTTGCCAAGAGGGCTTTGGAAAATAAAAGTAGACTCTTTAGGCGAGAACCTAAAAGATAGCTATGCACATTTTATTCCGGTAAATCCCGGAAGATTAACAGAGGTAAACTGGCCTCAATTTTTTGCTAAACAGATAAAAAAAGATGAAGATATATCTTTGGAGATTATAAAAACCGGATTAAAAGAGGATAAAGGATTTGTTGATTTTTCCCTTTTAAATCTAAAAGAAAAAATAGATATATCAAAAGATAATTTGGAAGTATTAGAAGCGGGATCAAAAACTAAAATAGAAAAAATAGAAAAATTAAAAACCTCTCCAAATATCGTTATCCTTCTTGACTCTTCCGGATCGATGAAAAAAAGTATGAAAGCGGCGATAAAAGCTACATCAAATTTTATAAAAAAACTGCCCCAAAACAGTAAAATAACGTTGATCGATTTTGATACCAAACCTAAGATAGTAGTAAGTTCGGCCAATAAAGATAAAGCCTTAAAATCTTTAAAAAAAATTAGAGCAAACGGAGCTACGGCTCTTTATGACGCTATAGCAAAAGGGATAGATCTATTAAAAACCTCTAAAAGAGCTACTATTATTTTATTTACCGATGGAAAAGACTCAAACTACAACGATACGGGACCGGGAAGCAAAACCACTCAAGATGAAATATTTAAAAAGATAAAAGATATAGATTTTCCAATATTTACCATCGGTTTTGGAAAATCCCCGGATGTCTCAACACTGTCTAGAATAGCCTCTTTAACGGGAGCAAAATATTACTACGCAAAAAAAATAAAAAATCTAAAAGAGGTATTTGACTCTATAAACAAAAACCTTACAAATCAATACAGAGCTCATTTTATCAGACCAAAATATGGAGAGTTTACCTCAAAACCTATCTTGTCTCTAATGGTTGACAATAGCGGATCCATGGAAAAAAGAATGGAAAAAGTTAGGGAAATTTTAAGGGATTTTGTAAAAAATCTTCCTAAAGATTTTTTAGTTCAAATATCGATATTTAGTAACGATATTGAAGTTAAGCAGGTTCTATCTCAAAATAGATCTCAACTAATTAGAGCCATATCCCAAATGAAACCATTAAGTGCTACAAATATATTGGGATCGATAGAGCAATCTTTCAAATTTTTGCACAATACTCCCTCATCAAATAGATATCTTATCTATTTAACGGATGAAGCGATAGATGTTCCAAAAAAAGATAAAACGGCTCTTTATACCCTTCTTGGAAAATTAAAAGATGACGGAATAAAAACATTTTGGATAGGAATAACAAACGAGGATAAAAAAGAGATTTTTAAAAAAGTGGCAAAAGCCTCAAACGGAGAGTATGTTTTGGCAAAGGGAAGCGAAGATTTAAAAAAGATTTTGGCTTCTTTGAACAAAAGATTAAATAAACCAAGCAATCCCGACGAGCATATATTAAGAGTAAATCTAAAATATAAAGATCCTTACGGCAGAGCCATGCTTTTTAGCGACGCGGTTTTAGTAAAACAAAAGCTTCCCGTTAAAGAGTCAAATATCGATTTTGAAGGGATTGGATATAAAATAGGAGAGAAATTAAAAACATACGATAAAGAGATATCAAAATTTATAACAGGCGAAGATATTATTGGCAAAGAGTCTATCGTTACAAAAAAAATCCCCCTAAATATAGAGGCTAAAAACAAAGCGGTGAAGATTAGATTAAAAGAGGCGGTTTTTTTATCAAAATTTAGAGGGATTAAGGCTCCCGATAACAAAAGATTTATGGCTATTAGGATGAGTTTTGAAAATATTTTACCCCCTCAAGAAGTAATAATCTATCCAGACGGCTCGGCTCATCCATCTTCTTGGGTATCGGGCGCATCTCAAAAAAACGTAAAAATTGTTAAAAAGATACCCGACTATCTAATACCCGATGCCAAAATGCATATCTTTTTAAGATGGAACAACGCTTTAAATCTTCCTATATCCGATGCTACATATTTAGCACAAACCCCTTTGATTACTCAAGATGAAAAAGAGATATTTATTAAAGCAAAAGAGAAAGTTGAAGGAACATTGATATTTTTAGTTCCAAACAGCTTTATGAAACAGAGCTCTTTGCATTTTTACGATACGGCATACGGACATATTGATATTCCTATAAGCGGTATTATAAAGATAAAAAAAGATAGTATAAAAAAACTTCCAAAAACAGCTCCAAAAAAACTATCTGAAACATTTTCGCTAAAAGTAGAGGGTATAAAAAAAGATAAAAAAATCGAAAATTTCGAAACAAAAAAAGAAAATATCTTCTTAACCCTATTTTGCACTCTATCATCAAAAATCCAAGCTCATCTCTCAATAGAGCCAAAAGAGAGATTTTATCTTGCCGTAAAAACCGATAAAGGAGACTATTTTTTCAAAATGCATCCTATCACGAAAGTGGTTCCGTTTGGATTTTATGAACCAAGATTTGTAACTCCCGGATCCTTTAATAAAATAGCTATGGTTTTTGAGATTCCAAAAGCTTTAGAAAAATATCCAAAAAAACTCTTTATCGATATTTTAAACAATCCCGTCAGCATAGATATAGAAAATAGACAGATAAAAAAGGAGAAAAACTATCTTGCAAAGGATAGTTTTGAAGATTCAACGATATACATTAACAACATCTTTTACGCAAAAGATATCTCGCAAGCTCCTAAAAATAGTCTAATAATCGACTTTTCCATAGAAAATAAAAAAGATAAAAAGGGTGTTAGTCTATCCAACTTTTTATCTTTATCTTTTAGCAAAGAGGCTAAAGAAAGATTAAAAGATGTTTACGAAAAAAGCAAAAAAAGCGTAATTACAAATAAAGGTCTTGGAAATTTCGGATATAACTTGGCAAAAAATAGTTACGGAGATATATCTAGATCGTGGAGCGATGAGTATCTTTTATCTTTTGGGGCGGAATTTGTAGTTTTTGATGGAGAAAA
The DNA here is from genome assembly GCF_982775275.1 of Nitrosophilus sp. NCBI lineage: Bacteria > Pseudomonadati > Campylobacterota > Epsilonproteobacteria > Nautiliales > Nitratiruptoraceae > Nitrosophilus > Nitrosophilus sp. The sequence goes on along the minus strand of NZ_CEXZHP010000052.1, from coordinate 223 downwards.
AAGAAGGGCTTTTGCGTTTTTTGAACTTCCTCAAAAAACTAAACCAACCGATTTTATAATCGGATCTTCACTATTTAAAAATTTGCGTCTTCCTATAAAAAAATATCAAAAATTCAAAAAAATCGAACTTCTCGCAAAAAAAAGCGAGTTTATAGAAGATAGCGAATTTAAAGATAGACTAAACGAGGTTTTAGCAAAAATCAAAGCTATAAGAAAAGCAAAC
>NZ_CEXZHP010000051.1:0-9009 GCF_982775275.1 Nitrosophilus sp. | reverse complement strand
ATTAAACTTTTTTCAAATCATATAAATTTTACTTTTTTTAATGTGATATAATTAGATTAAAAATAGGGGTGGAAATTGAAGTTGATATTTAGAGAGTATGATATTAGGGGGATTTTTGAAAAAGAGTTAAACGAAAATATTGTAAAAAAGATAGGTTATTATCTAGGAAAAGAGATAAAAAAAATTGGAGACTATGTAGCTATCGGATATGATGCGAGGGTTCACTCTCCAATACTTTCTAAATGGTTAACTTCTGGATTTAACAAAGCAGGTATCAAAGTTTTGAATATGAAAATGGTGCCAACGCCCGTAAACTATTTTAGCAATTATCAAGAGTTTCAAATCGACAATAAAAAAATAACTCCTAACGCTTCTGTTATGATTACCGGCTCTCACAATCCGCCAGAATATAATGGATTTAAAATAACTATCGATAAAAAGCCCTTTTTTGGAAAAGATATATATAATCTCTCAAAAGAGGTGTTAAATAGTAAAATAGAGATTGAAGATAATGAAAAAAGTTATTATATAGATGCAAAAGATAAATATATAAATTATATGGTTGAAAATTTTTCCCATTTAAAGGGATTTGATAAAAAAATAGCTATAGATTGCGGAAACGGGGTGGCCGCAATTGCTCTTGAGCCTATTTTAAATAGATTGGAGATTGATTATGAAGGGTTGTATTGCGAGCCAGATGGAACTTTTCCAAACCATCATCCAGACCCAAGTGTAGAAGAGAATCTAAAAGATTTAAAAGAGGCTTTAAAAAATTGCGATTTAGGATTTGCTTATGATGGAGATGGGGATAGAATAGCCGTTTTAACGAAAAAACACAATTTCAAAGGAGACGAGCTTGCCATAATTTTTGCAAAATCTATGAAAAATCCTATAGTTGTAGGAGAGGTTAAATGCTCGCAGATAATGTATGATGAGATAAATAAGATCGGCAAAGCCATAATGTATAAAACGGGTCATAGCAACTTAAAGGTTAAAATGAAAGAGGTTGGAGCTACTTTAGCAGCGGAAGTTAGCGGTCATATCTTTTTTGCTGATAGATATTTTGGTTATGATGACGCAATTTACGCAACTTTTAGAGTTTTGGAGCTAATTTATAAAGGAGTGGATTTAGACAAAGAGTTCCAAAAGCTTCCAAAAGCTTATACTACACCGGAAATCAAAATAAAAACTACCGAAGATAAGAAATTTGAGATTATTGAAAAATTAAAAGAGATTTTAAAAAATCCGCCAAAAGATTTTCCAAAGATTAAAGATATTATAGATATAGACGGAGTAAGGGTTGTATTTGATAAAGGATGGGCTCTTGTTAGAGCATCAAATACCACGCCGGTTATTGTAACGAGATTTGAGGCGGTTGATGAGAAAACGGCAAGATATTATCAAAAAAAGATCATGGAGATTTTGGATAAAATCGCTTAATAACTTAACCAATATAAAAGGATTAATATGCAAATAAGACTCTATTCTCCTCTTGATATGCATCTTCATTTAAGGGATGGAGAAATGCTAAAAACCGTCGCTCCGCTAAGCGCAAAGAGTTTTAGCGGAGCTTTAATAATGCCAAATCTTGTTCCTCCAATAACCTCCAAAGAGGCACTTTTAGCTTATAAAAAGAGAATTTTAAAATCAATTGGAGAGGAAAAATTTACTCCTTATATGACACTTTTTTTCAGAAGCGATTATAGTTTTGAGTTTTTAAAAGATATAAAAGAAGAGATTTTAGCAATAAAACTCTATCCCGCTGGAATAACTACAAATAGTGAAGATGGGGTAGACAATTTTAGTATTGAGGCTTTGGCTCCTACTCTTGAGGCTATGAGCGAACTTGGGATAGTTTTATGCGTTCACGGAGAAACAAACGGATTTGTTATGGATAGGGAAGCGGAATTTATCCCGATATATGAAAAATTGGCAAAGAGATTTCCAAAGCTAAAAATCGTAATGGAGCATATCACTACAAAAGAGGCCGTGGAGGCTTTGGATAGATATGAAAATCTATACGCCACCATTACCCTTCATCATCTATATATCACTTTAGACGATGTCGCCGGCGGGCTCTTAAGACCTCATCTTTTTTGTAAACCTATAGCAAAAAGACCAGAAGATAGGATGGCTTTGAGAAAAGTGGCTTTTAGCGCTCATCCTAAAGTAATGTTTGGAAGCGATTCGGCACCTCACCCAAAAGATAAAAAAGAGGCTCCCGGTTGCGCGGCCGGAGTTTTTAGCGCGCCTGTTGCGCTTGAGGCTTTAACTCAACTTTTTTATGAGGCAGGAGTAATTGAAAATCTTGAAAAATTTGTAAGTTTTAACGCAAAAAATATTTATAAAATAGATCCTCCATTAAAAGAGGTGATTTTGGAAGATATAGAGTTTGAAGTTCCATTAAAATATAAAGATGTAGTTCCTATGTTTGCGGGTGAAATCGTTAAATGGAGTATTAAAGATGTCATATAAGGTTTTATTGCTGGAAGATGATGAACTTTTTAGCGAAACCATAAAAGATTTTTTAGAAGAAGAAGAGTTTAAGGTAAGTGTGGTAGAGGATGCAAAAAAAGCACTCAATAGATGTTACAAAGGAAAGTATGATCTATATCTTTTTGACGTAAAAGTTCCATTTATGAGCGGTTTTGATCTATTAAAAGAGTTAAGAGGCGCAGGTGATGATACACCTACAATTTTTATCACTTCCTATAAAGAAAAAGAGAGCCTAAAAGAGGGGTTTTTATCTGGAGCGGACGATTATATTAAAAAACCTGTAGATTTAGATGAACTTCTTTTTAGAATAAAAGCTCTTTTAAAAAGAAGCGTGGGCGAAGAGATAAAAGATTTTGACGGATTTAGATTTGATATGAAAAGAAAGATTTTAACAAAAGAGAATAAAGAGATTGAATTAAATCCAAAAGAGCTTGAACTTTTGGCTCTTCTATTAAAAAACGAGGGCAAAACCGTAACAAAAGAGATGATTTATGAGGCGCTATGGAATCCGGACGAGATAATAAGCGAAGGAGCTTTAAGGGTGTATATAAACAATTTAAAAAAAACGATCGGAAAAGATAAAATAACAAATATAAGAGGCGTGGGTTATAGATTTGAGAAAAGATGAATATATAAAATTTTTATCTATATTTTTAATCGTAATATTTTTAATACTTTTTATAGAGTATCTTTTATTTAAAATAGTTGGCTTTAATGAAGAAAATTTCTTTTTTATCTCTTTAGTTATATTTGTATTATCTTTGATATTTGGTATTTTTTTGGCTAAATACTCTTTTTCATATCTTATTCAGACAAACGAACTTTTGGATCGTCTGCTAAAAGATACTTTGCATGAGCTAAATATCCCGGTTGCTACGATTTTGGCAAATATTAGGCTTTTATCTAAAAACGAGAAAGATGAAAAAAAACTAAAAAGATTGGATAGAATAAAAAAGGCTGCAAATCAGCTTTTAGATCTTTACAACGATATGGATTATTATATAAAAAAGCAGATTCAAAAAGTAAATTATGATATTTTCAATCTAAAAGAGCTTATTATGGATAGATTGGCTTTTATAGAAGATATTAAAAAGGATATCAAGATATATACAGATTTGGAAGATATTTATGTAAAAACAGATAAAAAAGGATTTTCAAAAACCGTTGACAATCTTTTATCAAACGCTATCAAATATAATAGAGCTCAAGGGTATATAAAAATTGTTTTAAAAGAGGAATTTTTAAGTATCGAAGATAGCGGCATAGGAATGGATGAGGGCGAAATTTTAAAGATTTTTGAGAGATATTATCAGTCTAAAGATGCAAAAGAGGGATATGGGATTGGGCTTAATATAGTAAAATCTTTTTGCGACGAAAATAAGATCTATATCAAAATAGATTCTAAAAAAGGGGTTGGGACAAAAATAGTTTTAAATTTGAAAAATGTTTTAACATAAATTTAACAATATTTTGAGAAAATTCAATAAAAAAGAGGAGAGTATGGAAAATTTAAAAGAGATTGTTGATTATGGAATAATAGGAATTTTAGTTTTAATGAGTTTTATAGCTATATGGCTATCCTTTGAGAGACTCTTTTTTTATAAAAAAATTTCTAAAAAGCTAAACGAATATAAAGATAAAAACCTCTTAGAGATCGATTTGAGCGACAATTTGTCAATTATTGCGACAATCGCTTCAAACGCCCCTTATATAGGTCTTTTAGGAACAGTTCTTGGGATTATGCTTACATTTTATACCATGGGACAAAGCGGAATCGTTCAGACAAAAGAGGTTATGATAGGTTTAGCTCTTGCTTTGAAAGCTACGGCAATGGGACTTGTTGTGGCAATACCTGCGACTATTTTTTATAATCTTTTGGTAAGAAAAATGGAAGTAATAATCGCAAAATGGGAAAGTTTAAATGAAAATTAAAAAATTTGATACTATCAACGTAATACCTTTTATAGATATTATGTTAGTGTTGCTTGTTATAGTTTTAACTACCGCTACATTCATAGCCAAAGGTTCTATCCCCCTTGATCTTCCAAAAGGAGAAAGCTCAAAAGAGCTTCCAATCAGAAAAATAGAGATCTCTATTACTAAAGAAGGAAAACTCTATTTTAACGATAAAGAGGTTGATTTTGATAGATTGAAAGAGTTGATAAAAGATATATCCAAAAAGGACAATATTGTTATAAGAAGCGATAAAAACTCAAAATTTGAATATTTTGTAAAAGTTATAGATGTTTTAAAATCAAAAGGAATAGACAATATCTCAATCGTAACGGTAAAATAGATGAAAAAATCTTTCTTTATATCTTTAATTCTTCATACGATACTTTTTGCCTCTTTTTATTTTTTCTCGAAAAATATATCTCCAAAAGAAGAAGTTAGAGTAATAAAAATCTCCTCAATTACCCAAGAGATAAAAAAAAGACCAAAAAAGATAGTTAAAAAAGAGATAAAAAAGGTTGAAAAAAAGTTATAAAGAAAAAAGAGATTAAAAAAATTGTTAAAAAAAAGAAAATTAAAAAGAGGGTTATCAAAAAAAGAAAAATTAAAAAAGTCGTAAAAAAAGTACCAAAACCTAAAAAAGTAGTAAAAAAGATACCAAAACCAAAATTGGCTAAAAAAATAGTAAAAAAAGAGGAGTTAAAAACCGAAAAAATTATGCCTCAAAAATTTGAAAAAATAGATAAAAATGTTACAAAAACTGATATCTTGCAAAAAACCAGCATTTCTAAAAAAGCTTTGGTAAAAAAAGCGCCAGCTGAAAGTAAAGAGGATCTGTATCTAAAAGAGCTTTTAAAAAAGATAAAAGTTGCTATCGAAAAAAACAGATATTATCCAAAAATCGCTAAAAGATTGAAAAAAGAGGGAGTAGTAAAGATAGAGTTTGTGTTATCTGCAAAAGGGGAGATAAAAGATATAAAAATAGTGCAAAAATCTCACTCTATTTTAAATAAAAGCGCCGTCAAAACGGTAAAAAAAGCTTCTATCTATTTTCCAAAACCAAAAAAAGAGATAAAAATAGTCGTGCCTATCGAGTATAGATTAACACAAAATTAACAAAATTTAAATATTATTAGCATAGATGATTTAAAAAATAAGGAGACGTTATGAGAAAGATTTTGGCGCTGTTTTTAGGACTTTTTTTAATTGGGTCTTTTGCTTTTGGGGGAGGAGTAAAGTTTTCTAAGATGGGGAAAAATCCTCAGCTTATACAAGAGGGCAAAGAAAAGCCTTGGTGTCATATATGCGGTATGAGTTTGAAGATGTTTTACAAAACTTCCCACGCGGTTATTTTAAAAGATGGAACAAAAAGGCAATATTGCTCGATTAGATGTTTAGCTGTAGATTATCCAAATATTAAAGATAAAATAAAAGAGATTTTAGTAGTTGACGCAAAGAGTGAAAAATTGATCCCTGCTAAAAAGGCTTATTATGTAGTAGGAAGTAAAGTTAAAGGAACGATGAGTAAAGTTAGTAAGATAGCGTTTGCCAATTTGGAGGATGCGAAAGAGTTTCAAAAAAAATATGGAGGCAAAATCGTAGATTTTGATACAGCTTTTAAAATGGCACAAAATAGCTTAAAAAAAGATATAGCAATGCTTCAAAAGAAAAAGCGAAAAATGATGTATCCAAAAGGCAAAATGATATATAAAAAGATGTGTAAAGAAGATATTGACAAATCTAAGTTTAAAACTATAGGAGAGCTTAAAACATATATAGTTAAAAGCAAAGTTTGCGGTGATGTTAAAGGTAAAAAGCTTCAAGCGTTGGCTCTGTATATCTGGGAAGTAAAAGGAAAAGAAAAAGAGGAAGCAAAATTTCAAATAAACGTCCCTAAAGACGCAAAATGTCCGGTTTGTGGGATGTATGTGGCAAAATATCCAAGATGGGCTACTATGATAGTGACCAAAGATGGTAAAAAGCTATATTTTGACGGATGTAAAGATATGTTTAAGTTTTTATTAAATCCTGCAAAATATGGATATAATGATATTAAAATTAAAAAGATAATGGTAACAGATTATTATCATCAAATAGCAATACCGGCAAAAAAAGCATATTATGTAATAGGAAGCGATGTGTTGGGTCCTATGGGAAATGAGCTTATACCTTTTAGATATAAAAAGGATGCAAAAACATTTTTAAAAGATCATAAAGGTAAAAAAATTTTAAAATTTAATGAAATTAATTTAGAAGTTTTAAAAGAACTTGAATAGATATATTAAAAAATTGTATATTTTTTTGTTATTTATTTTTTGTTTTATTGTAGGGGAGGGGATAATTATATCTAATAAAAATATAGATATTGACTCTAAAAAAGAGGTTGTTAAGATTTTGACGATGCCAGATCTGTCAATCTCAACAGAAGCTCATTTTATAAGGCATAGAAGCGTTACGGATCTTTATGAAGTATTTGGATTGGGTCCGGCGCTTTTTGCCTATTTTCCTTCTGAATATATCTATTCTCCTCCAAAATATTTAAATGCCAAGCAGGAGATAAAAATTGAACCTTAAAATGGTCGATTTTGCAATCAATTCTCTTAGAAGAAGAGTTTATAAAAATCTTTCCATATTTGTGATTTTTATAATATTGATAACTCTTTTATTTTCAACATTTTTAATCTCTTTTTCAATAAAAAAAGAGTTAAGCTTAACATATAACTCTTTGCCTCAGATTTTTGTTCAAAAAATAGTTGCGGGAAGAATGGAAAATATGAGTTTAGATAGAGTTTTTGAGATTGAGGATATTGCCGGAGTAAAAAGTGCCTATCCAAGAGTGTGGGGATGTTACTATTTTCAAAGAGCCGGAGTAAATTTTAGCGTTGTTGGTATAGATTTTGATCTTGAGAGTTTCAAAAGCAGTTATAATAAAGCAATTAAAGATTTTAAAAATATTAAAAAAAAAGATTTTATGATAGTAGGAGAGGGAGTAAGAAAAATTTTAAAAGAAAATTATTACAAAGACTCATTTAACTTCATAAAACCAAACGGCGAGTTTTTAAATATCAAATTAGCAGGAGTTTTTAAAGGAGACAGTGAGCTTGAAAGTAGTGATACTATACTTTTGCCTATAAATTTGGCAAGAGAAGTTTTTGGTATGGAAGAAGATGAGATAACGGATATCGTTGTTGAAGTGCCAAATCCTTTAGAGGTTCAAACAGTTGCCCAAAAAATAAGAAATCTATATCCAGATTGCAGAGTTATAACAAAAGAAGATATAAAAGCTTCCTATCAAAATATTTTTGACTATAAAAGCGGATTTTTTTTAGCTCTTATAATCTCTTCGATTTTTAGTTTTTTTATTCTTGTTTTTGAAAAAGCAAGCTCCGTTACAAAAGAGCAGATTAAAGAGATAGGTATACTAAAGGCCCTTGGGTGGCAAATAGAAGATGTTTTGAGATTAAAATTTTTCGAATCTATGTTAATCTCTTTTTTTGCTTACCTTTTGGGTGCAGTAGTTAGCTATTTTTGGGTATATATTTTGGATGCTAAGCTATTAAAAGATATTTTTATGGGTTATTCCATTTTAAAACCGGATTTTAAACTGATTCCTGTTTTTGATATATCTTTATTTGTGACTATATTTTTAGCAACGGTTCCTGTATATTTAACAGCAACCATTATTCCAAGTTGGAAAGCTGCAGTTATTGATCCGGAGGAGGCTATAAGATAGATTAGGAAAGAGGCGATGTCAAATATCATAGAGATAAAAAACGTAACAAAAATATATAATTTTAAAACACCAAAAGAGGTAATTGCTTTAAAAAATATAAATCTATCCATAAAAGAGGGTGAATTTATACTTCTTATGGGACCAAGCGGGAGCGGTAAAAGCACTCTTTTATCGATAATTGCCGCTTTGACAAAACCTACATATGGAAAAGTTATCGTAAAAAACGAGGTTTTATCAAAGCTTCCTGATAGATTTGCTGCTCTTTTTAGAAGAGAAAATATCGGCTTTATTTTTCAAAAATTTAATCTAATAGAAGATTTAAATGTTTTTGATAATGTGATTTTACCTTTAATTCCTTCCGATATAGAGCCAAAAGAGCTTGAAAATAAAGCTTATAAAGTTATGAAAGATTTTTCCATTGAGCATAAAGCCAATCAAGTAGTTAGAAAATTATCAGGAGGAGAGCAGCAAAGATGTGCGATAGCCAGAGCTATGATCAACGATCCTCAAATCATTTTGGCTGACGAGCCAACTGCAAATTTGGATGCAAAATTAACATCGGAGTTTATAAATATTGTTAAAAAGTTAAAAAAAGAGGGAAAAACTATAATCATAGCAACACATGATCCAAGATTTGAAACTCTTGATTTTGTGGATAAAATCTATAATATTTTAGATGGGGAATTAAAATAGATGTTTTTAACTCCGGAAGTTTTTATAACAATATTTGTAGATATTCTAATACTTATTTTTTCAACCTTTGCATTTATAATATCCATTATGATTGTAAAATATTTTAATGTAGATTTAGATACTCCGCTTCAATA
>NZ_CEXZHP010000050.1:0-9012 GCF_982775275.1 Nitrosophilus sp. | reverse complement strand
AAAAAATCACATCTTTACTTCTTGAAAAATCTATTGTTCCTCCAGATACACTAAATCAGATAAAAAATGGAACAACGACCGAAAAAAATTTATTACATAACCTAATATCTAAAGGCGTAGTTTCAGAAAATTTTGTAATAAAATTTTTTGGAGATTTAATAAGAGAAGGAAGCTTAAATATTGATGATTTAGAATCCATGCCTAATAATTTAAAAGAAAAAATTTTAAAATATATAGCAAAAATTTTAAATATAGAATATATCGATTTAGATTCTATCGATATTGATTTTAGATTGGCTTCCAAAATACCTCTTACTCAATTAAAAAAGTTTGAAGCGATTCCTATTAAAGAAGAAGATATCAATATTCTTGTCGCATTTAAAGACCCCTTAGATATGAGTGCGCAAGAATCGATTCAAAGACTATTTCCAAAAAAACCTATAAAAGTGGCTATCTCTCCCATAAAACAGATAGAAAGATATTTAAATAAACTAGAACTTAGTGAAAGCGTTAAGGGTATTATAAACGAAATTAGAAAAGAAATAAACGCTGGAAATATAAATGAAGCAAGAGAATCAAGCGCGATACTTAGATTAATTGAGATTATTTTAAAAACAGCTATTATTTCAAGAGCTAGCGATATACATATAGAACCAACCGAAAAAAACTGTATTGTTAGAACAAGAATTGATGGAATATTAACCGAGCAGTTTATTTTTGATAAAGATATTTACCCTCCACTGTCTTCAAGAATAAAACTTCTTTCAAACCTTGATATAGCAGAAAAAAGAAAACCTCAAGATGGTAGGTTTTCAGCTACTATTATGAAAAAAGAGTATGATTTTAGGGTTTCAACGCTTCCTATAATGACCGGTGAATCCATAGTTATGAGGATTTTAGATAAATCCAAAGCTATGATAAAACTCGAAGATGCCGGAATGAGCGATTATAATTATAAAAAATTTGTTAAATCTTTAAAAACGCCATATGGTATTATTTTGGTTACGGGACCAACAGGTAGCGGTAAAACCACTACATTATATGGTGCGTTAAATATGGTTAGAAGTATTGAAAAAAAGATTATAACAGTTGAAGACCCGATAGAATATCAAATGAATTTAGTTCAACAATCCCAAGTTCAACCAAAAATCGGCTATACTTTTGCAACTGCGTTAAGATCGATTTTAAGGCAGGATCCAGATATTATAATGATAGGGGAAATTAGAGATCAAGAGACTTTAAGAATTGCGGTGCAAGCTGCTTTAACAGGCCATTTGGTTTTATCAACACTCCATACAAACGATGCTATAAGCGCTATTACAAGAATGGTTGATATGGGGATTGAGTCTTATCTTGTAAGTGGATCTTTGATTGCCATTGAAGCACAAAGGCTTGTTAGAAAAATATGTCCGTATTGTAAAGAAAAAACTACGATACTACCAAATATTGAAAGAGATTTAAAAGAGTATCTTCCTAAAAATTATCAATTTTACAAAGGTAAAGGATGTAAACATTGCAATATGACAGGATATCTAGGTAGAGAAATGGTTTCGGAAGTTTTAACCATCGATGATCAATTAGCCAGTATGATAGCCAGGGAAGAGAGTAAAGAAAAAATAACCAATTATGCGGTTGAACACGGTTTTATAAATATGTTGCAAGATGGTATAAATAAAGCATTAGAAGGTCAAACAACTATAGAAGAGGTATTAAGGGTGACAAGATTATCATGAAATATTATCAGCTAGATCTGTTATTAAAGGGCAAAAAAGAGTCTATTGTTTTAAAAGCCGAAAATAAAGAAGAAGCCTTACATCTTGCCAAACTAAAAAAAGGGGGAGTAATTATTAGGATACAAGAAACTACGCCCCCTTTAGAGGACAGAATTAAGGATTTTCAAAAAAATATACTATCCTATTTTAAGCAGAAAAGAATAAAACAAAACACTTTAATAACATCTATAAGACAACTTGCTGTTATGACAAATGCCGGAATTCCTATATATGATGCATTAAAAGAGATCGCAAACTCTACTGTTGATAAAACATTAAAAGATATTTTAAATCAAATTGCAGAAAATATAAACTCGGGTCTTAGTCTATCTGAATCTGTTGAGAATTTTCAATATCAATTAGGATCTTTAACGGTTACTATGATTAAACTTGGAGAGCAAACTGGTAATATGCCTGACGCTCTGTTTACTTTATCAAATATATTAGAAGAGATTAGAGATAATATCATAAAATTTAAAAAGGCGATAAGATATCCGCTTATTACGCTTACTGCTATGGCCATCGCTTTTGTTATACTTATTATGTTTGTCGTACCGAAATTTAAAGCAATATTTGAAAGATTTAAAGCAGAACTTCCTCTTCCTACCAAAATTTTATTATGGCTTGAACATGCTTTTTCCACTTATGGTTTACAGATTCTTGTTGGGTTTATTGTAACTATTTTTATAATAATGTATTTTTACAGAAACAATGAAACAGTCAAATATAATATCGATAAATTTTTATTAAAAATATATTTAGTTAAAGATATTATCTATTATGCGACTTTAAGCAGATTTACTTTAGTCTTTACAGAGCTAGTATCTGCAGGTATCCCCGTTGCTGAAGCTTTGGATAGCGCCGTATCAATGGTTGATAACAGTTATATCAAAGAAAAACTCGACTCTGTTAAAGTTTATGTTGAAAGAGGTGTTTCGTTAACGGATTCCTTTAAAGAGACAGGGCTTTTTGAGAATATGATCATTCAGATGATAGGAGCTGGCGAATCAAGCGGTCAGTTAGACGCTATGATGAGAAAAGTTTCAGATTATTATAGAATGAAATTTAATTATATTTTAGATAATATGTCTTCTTATTTAGAGCCTATTTTGCTTACAATCATAGCAGCGTTAGTGTTATTATTGGCCCTTGGAATATTTTTACCGATGTGGGATATGGCAAAAGCCGTTAAAGGGCGTTAAATCAATCCCGCTTCAAATAAAAAGGGAGACGGTTTATACTCCTCTTTTTTTATCCTATCATATTTGGCATAAGATAAAAAAAGCCTATTTTTTGCTCTTGTTGCAGCAACATAAAAGAGTCTTCTCTCCTCTTCCAAACTTCCTGTTTTTAAAATAAGTTTTCTATTTGGAAACCTACCGTCTGCCAAATCAACAATATATACATCATTAAATTCAAGTCCTTTACTAGCATGAACTGTTAAAAGATTCACGCCTCTTCCTTCACTCATTTCGCTAGATCCTAAAATCATAGCGTTATAAAATCTTTCAATATCCTTATAAGATTTTGCCAGTTCGTAAATTAGATCTATTTTTCTATCAATTTTGCTTAAATTTTCTATTTTTAGATTCTCATCGATTGAGCCATCTTTTAACATAGCTCTTTTTTTTGCCAAACTCTCCTTTATATTTTCAAAAACTTTTGATTTTGAAATTTTGTTAACGATAGTGAGAGGATTTTTGGCTTTTTTTAAATCTTTAAAAAGTAGATAAATAAAATATAAAAATTTTGCTCCCTCAACTGATAGTTTTGGATGTTTTAATATGGAACTTTTTTTAAAATTTTCATCAAATCCCATATCTTTAAATCTTGATTTACTCCCAATTTCATAAAAATCATCAAATAGTCCCAGCTGATAATTTTTTATCCTTTTTTCAAATGGATTTTCTAACTCTATAGGATCTATCAACCCTTTTAAAAAATCCCCTTCTCCAAGTTTTAATAATCCATCATATATATCTTTTGCGATTGAAGCCCCTACCCCTTTAGCATATTCAAATATATGTATAAAACTCATAACATCTTTTGGATTTATAAGTAAAGATATAAATTCAAAAACCGCCTTTACCTCTTTGGCGTTAAAAAAACTCGCACTCCCTTTTCTTTTACAGCTAATACCCAATTCTCTTAAACTAGCTTCAATACCATCGGCACTTGCATTATTTCTAAAAATTACGGCAACCTCTTCAAAAGGTGTATTTGAAGATTTTATTTTGTTTGCGATATCTCTATATTGCTCATATAATTCATCATAAATAAGAAGCTTTGGAGGACCAAAATCCTCTTTTCTTACAACTTCAAGCTTTTTTGGATATATTCTTTCATTATTTGATATAACTTTGTTGGCTAAAGAGAGTATATATTTTGTTGATCGATAATTTTTACTTAAATTAAAAATTTTTGCATTTTTATATCTTTTTTTAAAATTTGCGATTATATCTATATTTGCTCCGTTAAAGGCATAAATACTTTGATCATAATCTCCAACGCAAAAAAGGGAGTTTGATTTTAAACTATCTAATAAAGAAGATTGTAGATTATTTGTGTCTTGATACTCATCTACAAGAATTTCGACAAAAGTATCTAAATCATTTGCACTCTCTTTTGCTTTGATTAATAAATCGTTAAATCCTACAAAGCCATAATTTTCTTTAGTTTTTTCAAACTCCTCTATAATATCGTTGTATATATCTATAAAAATCTCTTGGTCTTCCTTTCTTTTTGCTATCCAATTGCCAAAATCCAGCACTAACGCGCTATTTTGATATAGAGAATAAATCTCATATAGATATGAAGGTTTATAAGGTTTTTGCTCAAAATTTATGAAACTTCTTTTTTCATAAATGCTTCTAAAGAGGGTTTTTAACTCTTTAGGCTGTTTTAAAACGACTTTTTGGTCAAGCTTTTTTAACCATCTATAACAAACTGCGTGAAAAGTCCCTGCTTCTATATCTTTTGCTTTTGATTTGCCAAAAAAATTTGCAACCCTTCCTATCATCTCATTTGCAGCTTTATTTGTAAAGGTCAGAAGCAGAATCTTTTTTGGGTCTACTCCTTGGTCTAAAAGATAGCCTATTCTTCCAACAATAGTAGAGGTTTTGCCTGTTCCTGCACTAGCAATTATTAGGTTATATCCTAAAGGAGCGGTAGCGGCAATAAACTGCTCTTTATTTAGTTTGCTAAAAGGCATCTTTCTCCTTTTTAAAAATTAAGTGCTAATTTTACTCCATTTTGCTATAATTGCGCTAAAAATTTTAAAGTAAGGAAAGATTTTTTTATGAAAAAGGACAGCAGATATAACCCAAAAGAGATAGAAAAAAATTTTTATAAAATATGGGAAAAAAGAGGCTATTTTGAAATAGAAGGAAACAAAAATATTCAAGAAAAAGATAAAAGATTTTGTATAATGATGCCCCCTCCAAATGTTACTGGGCGTCTGCATATCGGACATGCTCTTACATTTACCCTGCAAGATATCATAGTTAGATACAAAAGAATGGACGGATACAAAACATTATGGCAACCTGGCACCGATCATGCCGGTATCGCTACCCAAAATGTTGTAGAAAAGGAGCTTTTAAAAGAGGGAGTTACAAAGGAGCAAATAGGTAGGGAAAAATTTTTAGAAAAAGTTTGGAAATGGAAAGAAAAGTATGGTAACGCTATAGTTGAGCAGTTAAAAATACTTGGAGTGAGCCCTGCATGGAGTAGAGAGAGATTTACAATGGACGAGGGGCTCAAAAATGGGGTAAAAGAAGCGTTTGTAACTCTATATAACGAAGGATTAATTATAAAAGGCAATTATATGGTAAATTGGTGTACCCATGATGGTGCACTAAGTGACATAGAGGTTGAATATAAGGAAGAAGAGGGAAAATTATACTTTATTAGATATCCTATTGTTAATGAAGATAGATATATAGTAGTTGCCACAACCAGACCTGAAACATATTTTGGAGATACCGCCGTTATGGTAAATCCAAAAGATGAAAGATATAAAGACTTAATTGGAAAGAAGGTAAGACTTCCTTTAATTAATAGAGAAATACCGATAATTGCCGATGATTATGTTGATATGGAGTTTGGAACTGGAGCTGTTAAAGTAACTCCAGCACACGACCCAAACGATTACGAAGTTGGCAAAAGACATAACTTAGAATTTATAACAGTTTTTGATGAAAAAGGTATTTTAAATGAATATGCAGGTGAGTTTAAAGGCCTTGAGAGATTAGAAGCTAGAGAAAAGATAGTTGAAAAACTAAAAAAAGAAGGTTTTATAGAAAAAATTGAAGATTATCGCCACCAAGTAGGACACTGCTATAGATGCGACAATATAGTTGAGCCTTATATCTCTAAGCAGTGGTTTGTAAAAGCCGATATAGCAAAAGATGCGGTAAAAAAAGTAAACAATAAAGAAGCGAAATTTTACCCAAGCCATTGGATAAATAGTTTTAACGCATGGATGAGAGAGCTAAGAGATTGGTGTATATCTAGACAGCTTTGGTGGGGACACAGAATCCCTGTATGGTATTGTAAAGATTGTTCAAACGAATGGGCAAGTAAAAAGGAAAAAGAAGAAAATTGCCCAAAATGCGGATCTTCAAACATATATCAAGATCCTGATGTGTTAGATACATGGTTTAGCTCGGCACTTTGGCCTTTTTCTACTTTAGGCTGGGGTAACGGAGAGTGGGGAAAAGGAGAAAAATGGAATGAAAATGATCTAAAAGAGTTCTATCCAAACTCCCTTTTAATAACCGGTTTTGATATTCTATTTTTCTGGGTTGCAAGAATGATTATGATGGGAGAGCACTTTTTAAAAGAGCTACCTTTTAAAGATATTTATCTACATGCCCTTGTTAGAGATGAGCATGGTCATAAAATGAGCAAATCAAGAGGAAACGTAATAGATCCTATAGAGATGGTGGATACCTATTCAACAGATGCCCTTAGATTTACCCTTGCGATATTGGCTGTTCAAGGAAGAGATATAAGATTGTCAAAAGAGAAACTTGAATTATCAAGAAACTTTACCAACAAACTTTATAACGCGGCAAGATTTTTACAGATGAATCAGGAAAAATTTGATGACTTATCGGATATTGAGGTAAAAACCGATCTTGGAAAATATATTTTGAGTAGATTTTATAGCACAGTTAAAGAAACGAGAGAAAATCTTGAAAATTATAGATTTAACGATGCTGCTACGGCTTTGTATAGATTTTTGTGGGGTGAATTTTGCGATTGGGGAATTGAACTAAGCAAAGCAGATAAATCATCTATTAATGAAATAGGTGCAATATATAAAGAGTCTATGAAACTTCTTCATCCATTTATGCCTTTTATAAGCGAATATCTATATCAAATGCTAAGTGGCAAAAGTTTAGAAGAAAACGAATCTATAATGATTCAAAAATATCCAAAATATAAAAGTGTAGACAAAGATATTGAAAAAAGATTTTCAATCATAATAGAAGCAATTGTCTCTATTAGAAGAGCAAAAGCACTAATTGATATGGCAAATCAAAAAATTTCAAAAGTATATATAAAATTAGACTCAAAAATAGATATAGATACACAAAAAGCAAAACCTTATATTCAAAAACTTGCAAAAGTTGAAAATATAGAGTTTACGCAAGATAGAGTAAAAGAGGCCATAGCTGATGTTAGCGATAATTTAGAGGTATTTATTCCAATACAAAGCGTTGATCTAACTCCGATTATAAATAGGCTAAATAAACAGAAAGAAAAAATCGTAAAAGATTTAGAAAAAATAAAAAAGATGTTATCAAATGAAAACTTTATTAAAAACGCTCCCAAAAATGTAATTGAACAAAATATTAAAAATGAAAAAGAGTTAAAAGATAAACTCCAAAAAGTTGAAAACGAACTTAAAGCTTTATCTTCGCTATAAATTAAAAGGAATTTTTATGAAAGAAAAAATTTTAGAGATGCTTCTTTTGCAAAATGAACTAAACAGTGATACCAACGGTCCAAATTGGAGAGAAGACATTACAAAAAATAGTAAAAAAATAAACTGGAAAAGATGTATATTTATGGAGAGTGCGGAGCTAATAGACTCTTTTCCCTGGAAACATTGGAAAAATATAGAAGCAAATATTGATCTTCAAAATATAAAAATAGAGCTTGTAGATATATGGCATTTTATAATGAGCTACCTTTTAAAATTTCATTCTCCAACAGATCTTGCAAATCTTATAGAAAATCTAAAAGATGTAAAATCCGATATTAAAATTCCTCAAAAATGGAACAAAGAAGATAATCTAAAAATAGATGAATATTTGGATATTTTTGAAGAGCTTATGGCTCTTTCTCTTATTAAAAATGATAGCGATCTTTATCAAGAGAGCCTACTTGAGACATTTTTTAAAGCTTGTGACGCGGTAGAGTTAAATTTTGATGAACTATATAAGCTATATATTGGAAAAAATGTCTTAAATAAATTTAGACAAGATCACGGATATAAAAGTGGTTCATATAAAAAAATATGGAATAATAAAGAGGATAATATAGTAATGCAAGAGATAATAAAAAATGAAAAAGAGATAAATTTTGACAAATTATATAAAAAATTGGAAAATGAATATAAAAAAATATAAATCTATCTATTTTTTGGGGAGAAAATAAGCTCCCTTTTCTCTTTTGGTTTTTTAGCATCACTTTGAATTTTATCTATTATAAAAATGGGGGCCAAAAAAACAAATAAAATCGACCCTACCAAAAAAGCCACCAAAATATACATCGGAATATGTTTTAGATGTATTTTTTTCATTTTCCACTCTCTTTCTCTACAAGTTTTAGCGCATCAAGAGTATTTAAAAGTATCTTTTTTTTCGTAACTAAAGGTTTTGTGGCTAGATTTTTGGCTTTTTTATCCATTTTTGGATTTTCTAAAATCTTTAAAAACTCTTTTTCCAACTCTTTTATATACTCTTTTACGCAATCTTCAAACTTTTTATCCATTTTTATCTCTTTCAAAAATTTTTTTCATACTTACTACTCAACCACTCAACTACTTAACTACTCAATCACTTAACTATTTTAACCAAATTAGACATTGGACATTGGAAATTGGAAATTTGGAATTAGGCATTGGGAATTTGGAATTGAGTATTCTGAAAAATTACTAAATTTCGCTCAAACCAGATGCGATTTTTGCTAACGCAGCGTTTGAAAATTTTATTAAAAAGTGCAAACG
>NZ_CEXZHP010000049.1:0-9448 GCF_982775275.1 Nitrosophilus sp. | reverse complement strand
TAAAAAACCATTATAAAGAACACTCGGTTTTTAAACTTGACGAATCAAGATTTGCCTTGATTTTAAATAATATTAGTTCATTAAAAGAGTTAAAAAATATATTAAAGCCCTTATTTGATATATCCGAAAAATTAATAAAAATTAATGATCATGAAGTTAATTTAAAATTAAGATTGGGTGCGGTTTTTTTCCCATACTTTAATTGCGAGAAAGACACCCTTATAAAATATGCGAAATTTGCGGCAAATGAAGCGACAAAATTAGATAAAAAGTTTGTCGTTTTTACACAAGATTTAAAAGAAAAAATAGAAAAGAGAGATTTTATATTAAATAATCTTCCAAAAGCTATTAAAAACGGAGAGTTAAAACTATTTTTCCAACCAAAAATGAATTTAAAAAATAATAAAATTGAAAGCGCTGAAGTATTAATAAGATGGATACATCCAAAAATAGGCAATATTCCTCCTTCCGTTTTTATTCCCATTGCAGAACAAACAAATATGATTATAGATATTGGGGAGTTCGTGATAGAAGAATCTTTCAAATATTTATCAAAAAGATCAAAAATGAATATGCCAAAAATCACGCTTGCTATTAACATCTCGCAAAAGCAATTGATGCAAAAAAATATATTAAGATTTTTTGAAGAAAAATTAAAAAAATATGATTTAATTCCGGATTTAATAGAATTAGAAATCACGGAAAGTTCAATTATGGAAAATGAAGAAGTTGCCGTATCAATATTAAAAAGTTTAAAAAATATAGGATTTCATATATCTTTAGATGATTTTGGAACCGGTTATTCTTCTTTAAATCTTTTATCAAAACTCCCTATCGATAAATTAAAAATCGATAGGTCTTTTATTATCAAACACAAATCAAAAAAAGATTTGATTATTTTAAATCATATCTCGTCATTAGCGAAACATTTAAATCTTAAAATCGTAATAGAAGGTATAGAATCAAATGAACAGCTTTTATTATCCAAAAAATTAAAATGTTATGAAGTCCAAGGCTATTTAATATCAAAACCTTTAAACATGCAAAACTTTAATATTTTTTTAAAAAATCACAATTCAATTAAAAAAGATATCAGCTTTTTAGCGTTTAACACGGCATAACCTTCAAAATCGTTATTAAAATAGCAAAAGACTCTTTTATTTCTTTTTACAAACTCTTCGATTCTTTTTGCCCACTCTTTTAAATACTCCTCGCTATAAGAGCCTCTATATCTTCCGCTTGGTCCATGAAATCTTATATAGATATCCTCAGACGTAACAACAATGGGACTCTTTTTTTGCTCAAAATCATGTATACAAAATGAGATATTATAATGTTTTAATAGTTCAAAAGTTTCATCTTCATACCAGCTATCATGCCTAAACTCAATACCATAATGGTAACTTGGCGGTAAAATATGCAAAAAAGAGGATAAAAGAGTTAAATCTTTTTTAAAAGATGGAGGGAGCTGAAAAAGTATAATGCCTATCTTTTTTTTAAGAGGTTTTAATAGATGCAAAAAAAGATATATATCATCTTTGACATCTTTCAATCTTTTATAATGGGTAATCCCTCTATAGGCTTTAAAAGAGAAGAGAAAATCATCGGGAGTTTTTTCGTCCCAATGAATTATAGTTTTCGCCTTTGGTAGGTGATAAAAGGTTGAATTTAACTCAACTGTTTTAAAATTTTTCACATAAAAATCAAAATATCTGCTTTTTGGTAAATCCAAAGGGTAAAAAACACCCTTCCAATGTTCATAATAAAACCCAGATGTCCCGATATACGCACTACCTCTCATATATCCCCATCAAGACGGCTTCATCTATTATATGATCTTTTATAAGATCTAATAATCTTTTTTTATCGATTCCGGGCTGAATATTGAGTTCAATATCAAGTGCATACGCTTTAATAAAATATCTATGGGCGCCATATGGCGGACAGGGACCTCCATATCCAATTTTTCCAAAATCGTTAACTCCTTGCAAGATATTATATTCAAGCTCCGGTATGTTTGGGATTCCTTCTGGAAGGGAGCCGATCTGTGCTGGAATATTGTAAATTACCCAATGAACAAACGTTCCTACCGGTGCGTCTGGGTCATCCATTATAATAGCAAGAGTTTTGGCATTTTTGGGAACATCTTCAAATTTTAATGGAATCGATATATCCTCACCGTCGCATGTATATTTTGAGGGAATAAATCCTCCATTTTCAAATACCGGACTTTTTATAATCATGGCGTATCCTTTAAGGTTTATTAATATTATCAAAATAGCTTTGATAATTTTTTTCATACTTTCTCCTAGATATAATTTAAAATCTCTTTTAAATCTTTTTTATCTATTATAACATTTGCCTCTTTTTTTAATATATCTTTTGCGCAAAAGGCTATCTTTTTTTGTGCAAATTTAAACATGCTTCTATCGTTTGCTCCATCCCCAACTGCTATGGTGTTTTCTTTGCTTACCCCCAAAATTCGTTGCAATCTTTGAAGCATATCACCCTTACTAAAATCAAACATCATATCTCCGCCCACTAGACCTGTTAATATTTTATTTTTTGAGTGCAAAATATTTGAAAAATCCGCATCAAATTTCAAGATAGATCTAGCATGACTTGTTGCGTTTCTAAATCCTCCGCTAAAAACGATCACTTTATATCCTCTATTTTTGAGCTCTTTTATGGTCTCTTTGGCTCCTGGCATAAATGGAAGATTTTGACAAATCTCATCAACTTTTTCAACTTCCAATCCTTCTAAAAGCTTTACCCTCGTTATTAAACTTTCAAAAAAATCAAGCTCACCTCTCATAGCCATTTCGGTAATCTCGGAAACTTTATCTTTTAGCCCCAAGGGAGCGGCCAAAAAATCTATCGTTTCTCCATCCATCAAAGTAGAGTCAAAATCAAAAACGCAAAGTTTCATTTTTCTCCTTTCAGATCATATCTTAAATATCGCCATTTGCGCCAATATGCTATAATACCCCAAAAACCTTAACAAGAGGATAAAATGTTTGAACAATTTGTAGATAAACTTCAAAAGGATAGATTTATAACTTTAGAAACCACTCCCGCTCACGAACCTACAATAGATCCTATGATCCAAAAGCTGGCAAAACTTAAAAATTTAAATAAAATAGACGGTTTTAGCGCAACGGACAATCCTCTTGCAAGATTAAAATACAACTCCATTTTAGCCGCCATAAAACTTCAAAAATATTTTAATAAACCAGTTATTGCTACAATGAGTATGAGAGATAGAAATAAAATAGCCTTGCAATCTGACCTTTTAGGAGCCAACGATTTTAACGTTAGAGCCATTCTTGCTTTAACGGGAGATAGCGCAAAAATTAGCGATCAGCCAAATACTAAAGGAGTTTTTGAAGGCGATAGCACACTTTTGCTTGATATCATAAAATGTTTTAACGCAGGAATTGATTATGCGGGAAAACCCTTTAAGATAAAACCTAAAAAAATTTACGCCTTTAGCGTTAGCAACTCTTTTGCCAAAAAAGAGTCCACTTTAACTAAAAAATTCGCAAAAAAAATTGATCACGGAGCGATAGGTATAATTACCCAACCGGTGTTTGATATAGAAAACGCAAAAAACCTTGTTAAACTTTTTTATCAAACAAGAAAAAATTTCACAAACGAAAAGGCAAAAAGCGAGATAATACTCGGTTTTTTCCCAATAACAAGACTTAGAACCGCTCAGTTTTTAGCATCTCACGTCCCGGGAATAAACGTCCCTTCCTCTTTAATAGACGCTTTATATAAAGCTAAAAAGATATCCGATGAAGAAGAGGAAAAGATTGGACTTGAAATTAGCAAAAAACTTTTTAACGATCTTATAAGAGTGCATCCAAAGATTCATATAATGACCGCAAATAGATTTGAGCTGGCCGATTTTATGCTAGAGAGTCTATAAATCACACAACCTTTCTTATATAAAATCTCTCCTCGGCATACTCAAAAATCTCTCCGTTACACTCTAATGACGGAAGATTTATATAAAGTATCTCATCAACTACTTCCATTACATTTTGATGAAAATGCCCTTCAAGAACGATTTTTACGTCATTTTTTTTATAATGGGATATTTTATTTTTAATAACTTCTGAAAAATTTTCTATATTTTTACACAAATTTTTTGAAGCGTTATACTCTTGAATCTTTTTATATAAAAATCCCTTTGTGATTTTATTGAAAAATTCAAGAACCTTTAAAACCCTATCCTCTCTAATAGTATTTATATATGTCTCATATTCGCTATTTAGCCAAAGATCTCCGTGAGCCAAAGCCACTTTTTCATCTTTTGCCATAAATATTACTGGTTGCTCTTCTCTTGAGAAAACCTCCATATAAGGAAATACCTCTTTTAGATTAAAATCGTGGTTTCCTTCAAAATAGTAGCACTCATACTTTTTCGACAACTCTTCTAATCTCTCAATAACCTCGATATTTTCGGCTATACTTGATCTTATCTCTCCAACTAAAAGATCAAAAATATCCCCCATAAAAAATATTTGAGTTGGAATAATCTCATGAGATTCTATCCTATCTAAAAGTTTTAAAAATTTCTCTCTAACCCCTTTTTGATAATGAACGTCTGCGATAAAAATGGCCTCTTCTTTTATTTTACGGAACATATGCAATCCTTGGTATAGAAATATCTTCTTGAATATTAAACATTAAATTTGCGTTTACCACCGCCTGAGAACTTGCTCCTCTTAAAAGATTATCGATAGCAGTTGAGATAAATAGATTGTTTTTATTTTTTTGAACAAAAATATCGCAAAAATTTGTTCCACTTACGCTTTTTACGTCAACTGGAGAGTTTTTAACTCTGATAAACTTCTCATCATAATAAAAATCCTTTAATACCCCTTGAGGATCGATATCTGCCTTTAATCTTACATATGAGCTAACAAGCATACCCCTTGTAATAGGCAATAGATGTGGAACGAAATTTATATCAAAATTTTGGTTTGATAATTTATAAAGTTTTTCAAAAATTTCGATAGAGTGTCTATGATAAATTGGATTATATGCAAAAATATTTTCATTTATAGTTACGTAGTGGGTATTTTTTACACATTTTTTTCCGGCTCCACTTACGCCACTTTTTGCGTCTATATATATTGGAAAACTTGGGTCAATATAGGGTAAAAAAGGGATAAGTCCAAGAAGTGTGG
This sequence comes from Nitrosophilus sp., assembly GCF_982775275.1. Taxonomy (NCBI): domain Bacteria; kingdom Pseudomonadati; phylum Campylobacterota; class Epsilonproteobacteria; order Nautiliales; family Nitratiruptoraceae; genus Nitrosophilus; species Nitrosophilus sp. The sequence goes on along the minus strand of NZ_CEXZHP010000049.1, from coordinate 4,250 downwards.
CAGTTGGATAACAGCCAGGATTTGCGACTAATGAGGCTTTTTCGATATCTTTTTTATAAATTTCTGGAAGCCCGTATACTGCCTCTTTTAAATGATCAACATCTTCATGTTTACAATAAAATTTTTCATAATTTTTTAAATCCAATCTATAATCAGCCGACAAATCTACCACTTTTACGCCACAATCTAAAATCTCTTTTGCGAATTTCATAGCGCTTTTGTGAGGAAGCGCCAAAAATACCAGATCAAGCTGACACAACTTTTTTATATCAACTTTTTCGATTTGGATATCTAAAACATCGGCCAAAGAGGGAAAAACCTCGCTGATATTCTCTCCTCCTTCGCTACTTGCAAGATAGGTTAATTCAAAATATGGATGATTTAGCAAGATTTTAATAAGCTCCAATCCTGTATAACCGGTAGCTCCAACGATAGCGCATTTGATATTCAATATATATCCTTTATCTCTCAAAATTTATGGGTTTATAATAGATCTCTAAAATCTCAAAATCGATCTCTCCTTTTGGAAGTTTAACAGTAATCTCATCCCCCTCCTCTTTTCCCAAAAGCTGTCTTGCAAGAGGAGTGTTATAAGAGATTAGTCCATGTTCTGGATTGCTTTCTGTTGCCCCTACTATCGTATATTCTATCTCTTCATCCTCTTCTATATCCAAAAGTTTTACTGTTGATCCAAAACTCACCTTTTCGTGAGAAAGTTTTGAAGGGTCGATAACTTGAGCTCTAGATAAGATATCGGCAAGTTCGGCAAGTCTCGCGTCAATAAAAGCAAGTCTCTCCCTTGCCGCGTGATACTCGGCGTTTTCTCTCAAATCTCCATGCTCTTTGGCTTTTTCTATCTCTACTACAACTTTTGGTCTTTCTTCTTTTAGCGCTTCCAACTCTTCTTGGAGTTTTTTATATCCATATTCCGTCATAGGCTCTTTTTGCACATTCTCTCCTTATTTTAATAAATATTTTTTAGTATAATTATATCAACTTTTAGGAGAAGTAATGAAAATTTTGGTTAGCGCTATTGAAAGATCCGCAAATATTCATCTAAAAGAGGTTTTAAAAAATAGCGATTTTGAAATTTTTGGGATTTTTGACAAAGAGCTAGGAGATCCTATCATAGATCTTCAATCCCTCTCAATTATGGGATTTGTTGACGCTTTAAAAAAGATTCCACTTTTTTTCGAGCTTAAAAAAGAGATGATATCTTTGGCAAAAGAGGCGGATAAGGTATTGTTAATAGACTCATCAGGCTTTAATCTGCCCCTTGCAAAAAGCATAAAAAAAAGATATCCAAATAAAAAAATAATCTATTATATACTTCCACAGGCCTGGGCGTGGAGAAAAGGGAGGATAAAGGAGCTTGAAAAGTATGTTGATAGATTATGCTCTATTTTACCCTTTGAGAAAAAATATTATTCAAAAAACGCCCCAATAGAGTATGTGGGTCATCCTTTGTTGGATGAGATAAAAAACTTCAAAAACACTCTTACAAACTCCGATATCATAGCCTTTATGCCTGGAAGCAGAAAAAGCGAAATAAAAAGATTGATGCCTATTTTTAAAGAGGTAAGAAGCGCTATCGATAAAAAAGCCTATCTAGTTATTCCTAAACATTTTAACAAAAAAGATATAGATTTAATTTATGGAGATATAAAAGATTTCGAGATTTCTTATAGCGCTCACGACACACTTTTTAAAGCCGAATTTGCTTTTATATGCAGCGGGACGGCTACTTTAGAAAGCGCTCTAATAGGCACTCCATTGATACTCTCTTATATCGCTAACGATTTAGATTACTATATAGCCAAAAATCTGGTAAATTTAGAGTATGTAGGACTTGCCAATATTTTTGCCAAAGATTTTTTAAATGAGACTATTCATCCAGAATTTATCCAAAAAAGTGTATCATCTAAAAATCTAATCGATTCATACAAAAATTTCGACAAAGAAGCCTTTTTAAAAAAATCGTTAAAACTTAGAAAATACCTAAAGCATGGAAGCTCAAAAAGAGTTGCAAATATTTTAAAGGAAGAATAAAATGGATTTTATCGATTTAAAAGCCCAATATAGAGCCTACAAAGAAGAGATCGACAAAGAGGTTTTAAATATTATGGAATCGGCCTCTTTTATTGGCGGTAAAAAAATAGAAGAGCTTGAGAGGAAATTATGCGAATTTACCGAATCAAAATATGCCATAACCTGCAGTAGCGGCACAGACGCTCTTTTATTGGCGCTTTTGGCCTTAGATATTAAAAAGGGTGACGAAGTAATTACCACTCCTTTTACCTTTATAGCTACCGCGGAAGTTATAGCATTTTTAAAGGCAAAGCCGGTTTTTGTGGATATTGAGGAAAATAGTTATAACATAGACGTTAACAAAATAGAAGAAAAAATCACTAAAAAAACAAAAGCTATAATTGCTGTAAGTCTTTATGGACAGCCTGCGGATATGGACGAAATCAATGAAATCGCAAAAAAATATAATCTTACGGTGATAGAAGATGGCGCTCAAAGTTTTGGAGCGACATACAAAGGCAAAAGAAGCTGTAATTTGAGCGAAATAGGCTGCACTAGTTTTTTCCCTTCAAAACCTTTGGGATGCTATGGGGATGGAGGAGCAGTCTTTACAAATAACGAAGAGCTGGCAAATAAGATAAAAATGTTAAAAAACCATGGTCAAAGCAGAAGATACGAACATGATATAATAGGATTAAACGCAAGACTTGATACTATTCAAGCGGCAATTCTTCTTGTAAAACTAAAATATTTTGGATATGAGATAGAAAAAAGGATAGAACTTGGAGATAGATATACTAAATTTTTAAGGGATTTTGTAATAACTCCCTATATAAAGAATGACAGAACTTCAGTTTATGCCCAATACTCAATCAGGGTAAAAAATAGAAAAATAGTCCAAAATAGACTTAAAGAAAAAAATATCCCAACCGCTATTCATTATCCAAAGCCTCTTCATTTACAAAAGGCTTTTAGCTATCTTGGATATAAAGAGGGAGACTTTCTTGTTAGTGAAAAAGTATCAAAAGAGATATTAAGCCTTCCTATGAGTCCTTTTTTAACAATCGAAGACCAAGACTATATTATAAACACTCTTATTGAAATTTTATAGGATGGATTATGATAAATATCGCAATTATAGGCCTTGGGGCTATGGGGAAAAATCATTATAGAGTTTTAAAAAATATTAACGAAGTTAAAATCTCTGCTCTTTGCGATATCGCTAAAAATCACGATTTTAGCGAACCTTTTTATACCGATATAGATCAAATGTTTAAAAATGAGAAAATTGACGCAACAATTATTGCCGTTCCTACATTTTTACATAAAAAAATAGCTCTAAAGGTCGCACAATATAATATAGATATGTTTATTGAGAAACCGGTAGCCTCAAAAATAGAAGATGCTTATGATATCCTAGACTTGGTGCAAAAAAAAGGATTAAAATGCGCTATAGGGCATGTTGAGAGATTTAACCCCGCTATTTTAAATCTAAAGGAAGAGTTAAAAAATAGAACCATCTATACTATCGAAATTACAAGAGTCGGTCCTTTTCCCCCAAGAATTAGCGATGTTGGGGTTTTAACCGATCTAGCGGTTCATGATATCGACCTAATAAGATATATAACCGGGAAAGATATTTTGGATAAATCTATCTTTAAATCTCAAAAAATTCACAACCATTATGAAGACAACGCAGTTTTAAGCTTTTTACTTGAAGATGAGATTATAGCAAGCATAACGACAAACTGGCTTACGCCTTTTAAAAGAAGAAAGGTTGAAGTCGCTTGCGAAAAGGTATATTTTGAAGCAGATCTTATCGCCCAAACCCTACAGGAGTTTTCAGATTATAAAACTGATAACTCATATCGGGTTAGAGATCTTCATATCAAAAAAGATGAACCGCTACTAAAAGAGTTAAAAGCTTTTATAAGCTATTTAAAAAGCGGCGATAGGGGAGATTTGGCATCCATAGAAGATAGCATAGAAACTCTAAAGGTTGCCTTACCTTGATAGATACGGCGATATCTTTACTCTCTATTTATATTTTTATAGCTGCCGGATATTTTTCAAAAAAGTTTTTTAAAGAGGCACTAACAGAAAAAACGCTAATTCTTCTTTCGGTTTATATACTTCAGCCTTTTTTAACCTTTTGGGGGCTTTTAAAAAAAGAGATAGATTTCGATCTTGGATTAACTCCTCTATTTTTTGTTTTGATTTTG
>NZ_CEXZHP010000048.1:0-9530 GCF_982775275.1 Nitrosophilus sp. | reverse complement strand
GGTTTTTTAATACTTTTAGGCATTACATTTATAATAGGAGATACTATCTCTTTTGCTCCATCGTTAAAACTAACTTTCCACTCAAATGCTTTATCAATAGATTCATTAAGTTGATATTTTTTACTCATAGTAGTTGCAACTTTTTTAAATTTAGAATCTCCAGATTTTTTAATAAACAAATTAAATTCTATATCGTCTTCAAATGTAGTGTCCCATCTAAACTCTATAATTCCATTATCAATTTGATATTCTCCTTTAGGTAAAAACGAATCTGCTTTAAATTTGTATATTTTCCCATCTATTTCAACACTATTTGCTAAAATTTTTTCACTTTTTCCTGAAACAATTTTAAATTTGCATACTCCAACAAAATCATTAACTATATAAGTTTTTGTTTTAGCTTTTGTCTCAAATATCTTACTCCAATTAGTATCAGTTGAACACTTTTTATAACCTTTGTAAAGATTATTATAACCTCCTATAGTCTCCCAAGAAAAGTTTAATGCTTCATGTAAATCAATAGCATTTTTATCTACACTAAAAGAGGTTATTTGAACGGGTTTTATAACTCTTAGACTTATTTGATCTGCACTACTATCCCCATTAGTTGTAATTGCTACAACTCTTAAAGAAATCATTTTTTCATTACTATTGGTCTGTTTATATGTATAACTTCTAACAGAAGTATCATAAACAGTTTTTAATAATTTACTATAACCATTAACTACTTTATATATTTGGAATTTATCTAATTTATCACTCTCTTTAGCCATAGACCAATTAATAGTAACTTCATCATCTACTTTTATAGTATTTACTTTGGTATCAATACTTACAGCAGGTGCACCAAAACCATCATTTAAGTTTGCACTAACTATTTGAGCAGCATAATCATATTTACCATCCGGATTAGCTAAAACTATATCTTTCTTTCCATTAATATCGATATTAGTATAAACTTCTCCAAATCCATATACTTTATTTCCTATAATTATAGATTCAACAGTTTTAGTTTTTCTATCATATATAACAATTTTATATTTTTTAAAATTAGTAAGCTCATATATAACTATAACATTATCAGGATATATACTAGCTTCTATATATTGAGTACCTTTCCCGTCTCTTTCTATTTCTGAATCTTTTAAATAAAACAATTCTTCTTTACTATTGTCAGATTTTAAAAGGAACAACTTATGATTATTATCTATGTACATCTCTTTTACATTAGAGTCATAGATTTTAATATCTCCTGCTAATTCGTTCTCTAAATATCCATCTGAATTATTAATACTATATTTAGTAGCTTCTATTGCTCTCATATTGTTATCTAATTTAAAAGTTACACCTTTACTATAAAAAGAAACAATATTATTTTTAATACTAACACTTGCACCAAAATACTGATTAACAATATTAAAACTATTTTTAATATCTGGATATATTTCTTTTGCTTTAACTCTCCAATTATTTACTTCTCCTTCTCTATTACGATAAACTAAATATGTTTTATTTTTAAAATTAACTAATTGTTGCCAATCAAACTTTGAACCCTCAGTTAAAATAGTTTTTGATACACTACTTCCATTAAGCTGATATTTTGTTGTACAATATGTTTTATAATTAGTAGTTATTAAAATTGGTGTATCCCCATTCACAATAAAATCTTTATACATTTCATCAGGCAAATTACCATCATCTATTATCCGGTTCTCAAATATTTTTTTAGGAGTAGATTTTGCACCTGTTTTAGGATTATATGTTAAATAATAGTATCTCCAATTGCGATTATTGTATGTTGTATGCCCATTACTATCTTTACCCCACCACCAAGCAATTTGTTCTATCAGTAAATGAGCTAAACCATTTTCATCAATTATTACTTTTTTAACATAGTTTTCAGTTTCGTGATGACTTGAATTTGAAGGAAAGTTATCATACTGCCAAGTAAATACATCTTTATATTGAGTAAATGGTTTTGGCACTTCTGTATTTTGTGTTATCGTAAACTTTTCAGATTTAACTTTTTTAAAGGCACCATTGGTATCTTTAATAAATATTTCTATATATGTATCATTACCTAAAAGTTTATTTTCATCAGGAATATTAAAGCTCATACTATCGGCATCATTAAATATACTATTTCCTCCAATTTTATACTCATATAATTTCTCGCTATTACTATCTGTTTTAATATATATTTTAAAACTCTCGATAGGTGTTTTATGCGAAGCACTATAAGTTACTATAATCGGTTCACCTAATATATAACTATCTTTATCTACATATAGCTCATCTATATTAACATCATTATCAAACACTTTAAATTCAGGAGACACAACACTAGAATATTTTCCAGACGGATTATAAACTTTAACTCTAAGTTGCATAGTTTGAGTAATAAGCTCTTTATTATTTGGTATAATCCATTCGAGTCTTTCACTTATTTTACTTGAATTATTTGTATATGTCTTTATATGATGCCAATTGTCATTTTTAGAAGTTCTATATTCCAATTCATATTTATCAATTTTTACTTGATCTTCAGCTTTTATCAGATAAGAAACCCTCCAACCTAACATATAACGATAGTCACCTTTTTGAGCAGAAAGATTATTTTGAATCAAATCACTATATTTAATTACTGGTAAATTATCTGACATACTATAATTAATAGATAAATCTTTTTTATCGTTTTTGCTATTGGCATCTATATCAAACAAACTATAATTTATTTTAAATCTAACAATATTTGCTCCATCAGTCAAAATATTATCATACAGCACTGTCTCTTGATATTCAGTTCCATCTGTATTAAATCGTGTAAATGTTCGCTTTTCTATTTTGTTGGAAAATTGAACCTTTACAATAACTTTTTCCTCTTCTCCAGGCTTAAGTTGTTTTTGCATATTACCACGCTTGTAAGCAGCAAACTCATTCTCTTTTCCATTTTTTACAAAATATGGAATAATATCTTCATCATCAGCCACTTCACTACCATTATTTCTAATAGTCACCTCAAAAGGAACCCATTCATCTATTTTAAGCTCACCTATCATTTTAATATTTGTTATAGCAAGGTCTGGTCCAGTTGATTCGGTAGTAAAACTCCATATTTCAGATTTAGGATACTCTCCACCATAGTAAGCACGGTCATGATGAGCCTCACGGAAAGTCACTTGCCAGTAGTAAGTAGTATTTGGTTTAAGTGGTCGGCTAAATTCATCACTAAAGTTAAATTGTTGCTTTTTACTTATCCAACCAGATTTGTAGTGTAAATTATCTCTACTCTCTCCTATACTTACATAATATTCTAATTCATCTCCATCTTTATCGGTTGCATTCCATTTAAAAACCGGAGTTTTACTTACATTTATACTACCATTTCTCGGAATCTGAAAACTATTATCTATTGTCGGTCTATCTTGTATATCTACCCGTATAGACTCAACACTACTCCACTCTCCCTCTCCCATACTATTAATAGCTCGTACTCTAAAATAATATCTTGTATCATCTTTTAAATTTGTAATTTTATATGATCTACCAGAATTTATTTCAACTCTTTTATCATTATTAAAATAAGAATTATCAGCATAAGACAACTCATATTTATCCGCATCTTTAACCTCATACCAAGATATATATGTAAAATTAGACATAGTTTTACTTTTTAAATCTTTTAATATTACTTTAGCTGGTTTTTCTTTATAATTTTGAGGTTTATAACTAATTTCTATAGTTTCTAATGGAATTCGAATTGAACCTTTTATTAAAGTTGGTTTCATATAAACTTTATTATAACTTTGAGCATTTTCTAATTTTTCTGTAAAACTACCTTCTGGTTGATTTTTAACAATTAAATTAACAAATTTTTTATAATTTCCATCTTTTTTATAAGAGTATAAAATTTCAATAAATTCGGTATTCTTTGTATTCCAAATTATTTTAAATTTATTATTTTCCATTATTGGGAAAATATTGATTTGAGCTAAAGGCTTATTAGGATCTATTTTATCTTCAAGTTCAATAGTTCCTCCTCTTTGAACTATTGTTGAAACTTTCCAATACTTTCCATCTATATTAACAATATCATATATTGTTTTCTTAAATAAATTATAAATTTTATCTAAAATATCCGGAATGCCGTTATTATTATCATCAAAAGCATATCTTGAGTCATCTTTCCAAGCATCTTCTTTATCTTCTATACCATCATTATCGCTATCATAGTAGTTCATTGTATAGGTTGCTTCTAAAATATTTCTTACTCCGCTATTTTCTAAAATAGCATATATTTTATTGCTACCAATATTTAAGTTTTTATTATCTATAGTTTTTTGATTATACACTTTTTTATTAACTAAAATATAACTTTTTAAGTTTTTACTATTATCTATTATTTTTGTGCCATCACTACTAATCTTTTGAGCATTTATATCTTTTAACTCATAACTAAAGCTCTCTTTATACTCTCCGCTATTTGGATTTAAGTTTAACTTTGCAGTTGGTAGCATAAATATCTTTTCTATAACTACAGCTAAATCGGCTCTTTTTATAAACTCTTTTGCTCTTGCACTATTTTCATTCATAAAAAGTCCAAAATATTTTGCAATTTTTGCATAATAAAGATATTGTGGACTACTAAACTCATCTTCATCACTAAAAGTTATATTTAAATCAAAATCTTTTATTTTTGCATCTAAATTTAAACTTTTAACTACAAGTTTAGCAACCTCTTCTCTTGTTATATAGCTGTATGCTATATTATCTTTTTTATCCATAGCACCATTATCAATTGCATATGTATAATAAGGCATAGCCCAAGCAGGTTCTATATCTCTATATAGATTTGTTGTTTTTAAATCAATAAGTTTAGCTCTCTTTTCAGCTTCTAAAATCATTTTTAAAGCTTCTGCATAAGTTGCATTATCTCTTGGTCTAAAAACTCTTTTTTGAGCATTACTACTATCTGGTTCTCCCCAAATAACACCTTTTAGTGTTCCAAAATATATACCATCATACGGATAATCGTTTGCATCTTTTCTAACATCACTATAAAAGTTTTCTATAGAGTTTTGATTAAACTGTAAAACATTAAACTCTTTTATAACTTTCTCTTTTCCGTCATCTAATGCAATCTTGATAGTATGAATACTCTTTCCATCGTTAAAAGAAGCAAACAATCTTTTTGGATTTTTTGGATCAAACCCTACATATCCACCAGCATCATCTTTTACACTTAAACTTACATTATCTCCATCCGCATCAAAAGTTTCTATCTCTAAAAAGGCAGGTTCATTAGTAGAGCTAACAAGTTGAGTTATCTGTCCATCTGCCAATCTTGGTGGATTATTTGTGCGAGTAAGCGACCAAAAGGTAGGACTTCCGTTAACAGTAACTATTTTCCCATTGCTATCTTTAAACTGTAGTGTTAACTTATTGATAGTTTCTGAGCTATTTGGAGTAAGATTAACTTTTAGAGTTTTACCATTTTTAATAAAATCAGCCTCTGTAATACTATTATTATAATTGTTACTGACTATTTGAATATTCAAATTTTCTATATTTTGATTAAATATCCAAGTTTTTGAAAACATATTTTTTTCGATATGATAATCATATGGATACTCACTTGTCAAAAATAATGGTTTTGAATAACCTTTTAAAAATTCTAATAAATTCGTAACTGGATCAATTGTTCCATCTTTATTTAATGCCGCATATTGTTTCTTTCCTTTTCTAACTTCTACATGGACATGCCACGCATTATTTGAACCTTCATCTCCTTGAATACCTAATTTATCACCAATATTAACATATTGACCAACACTCACATTTATTGAATATGCATGTAAATATATGACACTAATATCTTTTTCTTGATTATAAATACTTATCAAATGATATTTACCATTTTTGTTAGCGGCAATAACTTTACCTGAACTCAAAGAGTAAAAAGGATGTAATTTATTAGAGGGATTACCACCTACTACATCTTTTGTTTGAAAATCTATTCCGGCATGTCCAGAATTTCCATAATATAAATTTGGATTATCTCCCCAATTATTATAATTATAATTTAATTTAGTAATAGGCAATTTAAATAGATTACAAGCTATAAATTGATTAGCTGTTAAATTATAATTATCTTGACATTTGAAACTATTATTACCAGTTTCATTTTGTTCTATCACAATATTTTTATAATCAGCCTTAATCTCTTTTAATGCCTTTGACAATACTAAATCCAATCTTTTTACAAAAGTAGCATCACCTAACTCTTGTATCTCTTCTAACATTAAATTATTCAAAGTATAAAATTTGCTCCAAGCTTCTTTAACTTCAGGTTTATTATCTATATTGTCAGATACTTTTTTTGCTAATTTATATTGACTATAAAATGGACCTGCCCATGGAATAAGTTCTATTAATGAATCACCTAAATCAAAAACTGCCTCTTTAAGCTCTTTATTTGCAAATATAACTTCATTACTACCGGCTATAATATTTACTCCAATATCAACAAGTTTTCCAAAAATAAAAGCATATGCTTTAGATTTAGTATTATCTTCAAACTTAGCTTTTATCAACTCTCCAGTTAAACCTAAAACATTTTTTACTAAATCTAAACCTTCTTGATTTTTATTAATAACACCTTTTACATAATCATTAATAGTAAAACCAGAATCTACAAGAGCTTTAATAATTTTAAATTCAGGTTTATTCATTATTTGTGTCATTTTGTATATATGTGGAGCTACTCTCTCTATCTTATTCCCAATTTTTGCAAAAATTTTTACAGCATTTTCTACTTTTGAAAGTTTTTTCCCAATAGTTGGAAATTTTATTATAACACTATTCAATTTTCCTGATCCAAAAGTATAAATATCAAGTACAGCAGAAGCAGAGTTTAATACGGTTCCCCAAGCCAATTTTGCATAATCGTCTAATTGAAGTGATTGCGAACTGTCTATTTCATCTTTTGCTGCTTCCAAAAGATCTTTTTTACTATTAACTATATCTTTAATTAATAGTCTAAAATTTTGCCCTAAATCACCAAATTTATCAAAATTTACAAAAATACCTAACTTTTTTAATTCATATAAAAGTTTTTTTCTTTCAATCTCAGTCAAATTAGAACTTATAAATTTATCTCCAACAACACCTTTATTATAAGGATAATTTTTTAATAAGCCATCTATTATATCAAGTTGCATTGAAGTAAAATCATAATCAAAATTGTCTTGTTTTGTATTTTTAATATTTTGTTTTATTATAGAAGTCATATCGATATACCGATATAAATTATATATATATCCTTCAAGTTTATGTGCTACTCCTTGACAAGCTGGTCTTTTTATATCATCATCACCAAACCATGAATTTGCAAAATTTTCCAACTTATACAAACCTCGAATATCACAACCAGGATAAATACTACCTTCTTGTCCATTGGACTTAAATCCAAAGCTTACACCATCCTCAACCCTTTTAAGATATGTTCTAAAAAATTTTTTATAAGCAAGATGATATATAGGATCAAGTTCATTAGCTGTTTCAATAATATTAAGAGGTTTTGTTTTAGAAAAATAACTTTGAAATTTTGAATTAGCATATGCTATTGGAGGAGCACCAAATGTATAAACAAATACGTGGTCTTGTCGTAAACCCCGTTCCCTCAATGAAGCACCATAAAGCTTTGCTACTGCACCACCCAAACTATGACCGACTATAATATAAATTGCATTTTTGTCAATAACAGGCTCGTTATTCCTAAATAATTCAAAATAATAATTAAAACCTTTATGAACTTTTAAATTATTGTTATCATAAAAATCATCAGAAACACCATATAAATCAATTATTGCATCAGCTTTTGAATCTGTACCTCGAAAAGCAATAATTTTTAGTTTTTTGTTTTGATTGTTAACCTGAATAAATTTTTCTAACATTAATCCCTTAACACTAAAAGATTTACTTCCATAATTAAAAAATTCAACTTTTGCTGGATCAAAACCATTATCTTGTAAAAAAAGCTTATCAATATCTTGCAATTGAGTCTTATAAGCAAAATTACTAATTTTAGCCATCAATAATGCTGTTTTTGGATTAGGAACATTATTTTGAGTTTTAATATAATCTGAACCCTGCAAATGAAGATTATATAATCCGCTAGAAATTGAAGCAAAAAGCATACTATTTAATAAATAAATTAAAATAATTAACTTTTTCAAAAAAACTCCTTTATAAAATAAAAATCTATTATTACATTAACATATAAATATTACAAAATGATTACAAAAATTTTTATAAAAGATATTAAAGTAAGATTATCGATTTTATGGGAACTATTTAAGAAAGTTTAAAGATTTTTGTTTTAACAACATATAAAAAAGTTAATTTTTAATGTAAGTTTTGTGTAAAACAAGGCAAAAATACACGCTTTTTACACAAAATTGCATATATTTTATTGTCAAGTATTTTAAAAAAAATCCTTATTTTCTATTTAAATGTTAAGATTTTACACACTATTAATACTCTAATTTTAATTTTCTGCATAAATTAAAATATTCTTTTTGATTTTTAAAAAAATAAATAATCTGTTGTTTTGTTAATCTACCACTTGTTAATATATTATACCAATTTTTTAGACCTTTTTGATCTGCTTTTCTGTTAAATGTAATATAATATAAACTTTGTATAAAGGTTTTATTATCAGCATTTAAAAGATTTAACTCTTTTATTTCTTTATTTATTAACTCACTACAACTAACTTCTTTATATTTAATATTTTTTATTAATTCAAAATAGTGTCTTAATCTAATATTAGACATATTATATATTGTTTGTAAATAACTATAAGTAAAGTCAAAATTTTTTATTTTATTTAATTTACAAAAATTTTTTACTTTTTTAGAATTTAAAAAACTTTCAATTATAATTTTTTTATATTTAATATCTTTTACTCTATTCATCCAAAAATTTTTTTCTTTTAAAGATGGTTTACGATTATAAAACACTAAATAAATTTTATTAATCAATTTATTTAAATTATTACATTTAGAAGAAATAATATCCATATAAAAATTTAAATCTATTAAGTTGTTTGCTAAGTAAAAATATAATGCTTCTTTTTGATTTTCAGAAAAACTTAAATTAAATGTTTTTAAACTTTTATTTATAAATTGTTTTAAATTGTTATATTGTATTGTATATGTTTTAGCACCGGCAAAAAATATTTTTTTATCTCTTAAATTATTTAAAAAATCATACTCTAAATATAAATTTATCTTATTATAAATATTTTTTTTAACTCTTTTTTTTAGCATATTGTAATTAATTTGTTTTTTGCATCCATCTATATTTTTGCAAAAAATATTAGATTTATTACAAAAACTATTTTTCTTATTAAAAACATTAAACATTATTAAACTATTTTTTAATAAAAATTTTACTTTACCTAAAAAATTATTATTTAATATATATGTGTCGTTTCCTCCGGAAATATGAATAATATCTTTATTAAT